>JAIRSR010000136.1 GCA_031255355.1 Clostridiales bacterium | reverse complement strand
CTCCTGCCGCCCATGATGTTAGTGTCCACGTAGACGGGGTACACCGGGTCGGTGACGGCGACCACGTTATCCGCGCCGAAAATATCACCGATATTGCCCGTATCGCTTTTCGAGCCGTCGCTGACAAACACTTCGTCCGCGTCCAGCGCGATTCCCTTGGGGGTATAGTCGTTTTCTATAATCTTTTCCGTAAGAAAGGCGTAGCCTTGCTCCGGGCCGTAGCCCCGAAACGTATCTTGTGCCGCCATTTCGTCCACCGCGCCACGCATCGCGCTTACGCAAGCGGGCGGAAGCGGGCGGGTAACATCGCCGATTCCCAGACGAATCACTTTTTTGCCGGGGTTCGCCTGTGAGTAGGCGGCGACCCTTTTCGCGATGTCCGAAAACAGATAACTGCCGGGGAGTTTCAAGTAATTTTCATTTACAAACGCCATATCGTATCATTCCTTTTCGTTTTTTTGCCGATTTTTGTCGGTTTTTGTCGGTTCTCGCGGTTTTTATCGTTCCCAAACGCCGTCAAACACCGTTACCGCCGCGCCTGTCATGTACACGCGGTTGTCGTCCGCGTTCCAATCTATTTCAAGGTTGCCGCCCAAAAGCCGCACCGTCACTTTTCTGCCCGTCAAGCCGTTCAGCGCGGACGCGACCACGGCGGCACACGCCCCGGTGCCGCATGCCAGCGTTTCCCCCGCGCCCCGCTCCCACACCCTCATGCGGATGGTTTTGCTGTCCATTACTTCAACAAACTCCGTATTGACGCGGTTCGGGAATATGGAGTGATTTTCAAACTTCGGCCCCAACGCGCAAAGGTCTAAGCCGCCCACATCGGTAACGTAGGTCACGGCATGGGGGTTGCCCATAGATACGCAGGTAATCGCGTATTCGCGGTTGTCCGCAGTGATGATTTTGTTGATAAATTCCTCCCCCGTGTAGTCCACGGGAATCAGTTGCGGCGTTAGTACAGGTTCCCCCATATCGACGGTGACGGCTTGCGCCGCGCCATTTTCCACGTGTAAATCAAGCCGCTTAATTCCCGCGAGCGTTTCCAGGGAAAGACTTGTTTTGTCCGTCATACCGCGATCGTAGACGTACTTCCCGACGCACCGCGACGCGTTGCCGCACATTTCCGCTTCGGTGCCGTCCGCGTTGAACATACGCATCCGAAAGTCGGCGCGGTCAGAGCGTGAAATCAACACCAAACCGTCCGAACCTACGCCGAAGTGCCTGTCGCTCATTTCCACCGCCAGCGACGGGATATCGCCGAGTTCCTCCTCAAAGCAGTTGATATAGATGTAATCATTGCCGATTCCGTGCATTTTCGTGAATTTCATGCGTTCTCTCCTATCTTTTTACAGTTATTTTACAGTTTTTTACAGCGTCAAATGCCTACGTTGCTTTTCGGGTTTACGATATTCCTCCAATCCAAATCGCCCCGCGCAAGCCCCTGTATCAAGACCTCCGCTGTCGCGACGTTGGTGGCAAGCGGGATATTATGCACGTCGCACAGGCGAAGCAGCGCGTTCACGTCCGGCTCGTGGGGCTGTGACGTAAGCGGGTCTCGGAAAAACAGCACCAAGTCAATTTCGTTATACGCGATTCGCGCGCCGATTTGCTGATCGCCCCCCTGCGGGCCGGAGAGGAACCTATGTACGTTCAGCCCGGTCGCCTCGATCACCAGCGACCCTGTCGTCCCTGTCGCCACAAGGTTGTGACGCTCCAAAATGCCACGGTAAGCGATGCAAAATTCCACCATCAGTTCTTTCTTTTTGTCATGAGCGATAATTGCGATATTCATTTTGATAACCATTCCTTTCTATCACGGAACAGGCGCGAACGTCCGTCATTTCCGTCTGAACAGCCTGCCGAAGCCCCTTTTTTCCTCCCGCGCGATGGGTACTTTCCGCCCCGTAACCCGCTTGGCAATGTTTAGGTACGCCTTGCCCGCCCGCGTTTTTGGTTGCAGCACCACAGGCGTACCCGTGATGTTGGACGTAATGACCCCCGCGTCCTCCGGCACCGCGCCGATGAGCGGCACGGCGACAATATTGATGATTGTGTCTATATCTATCATATCACCTTTTTTTATCATGTCAACCCGAATCCGGTTAATGAGCAAAAAAACTTCCGTCACGCCGTATGCCTCAAGCCTTGCCGCGACGCGGTCCGCGTCCCGCGCGGAAATCAATTCCGGCGTGGCGACGATAATCGCCCGATCCGCCGCGCCCGCCGCCATAGCAAAGCCGTCGTCAATGCCTGCGGCGCAGTCGATCATAATATAATCGTAGTACGGACGGAAGCCGTCCACCATTTGCTTGAACCGCGCCTTGTCAATTTCCGCCCCGCTTACGTCTTGCGGCGCGGACAAAAAACGCAGTCCGCCGTGTTTTTCGTCCGTGATTACGGCGTTTTCGGGCGGGCAGTGATGTTCCATAATATCTAAAAAATGATAGACCACTTGTTCCTGCATACCGAGGGCAATATCCAGATTTCTCAAACCCGCGTCGCCGTCGATGAGCAAAACCTTATACCCCATCGCGGCAAGCGCGGTGCCGAGGTTGGCGGTGGTCGTGGTTTTCCCTACCCCGCCCTTTCCCGATACGATTGACAGTACCTCCGCCACTTCCTCACCTCACTAACGTATTGTACGGCTGAATTTGGTCGTCCACCGCGTCCGCAGACATATACGCCTCGATCACGTCCCGCGCCACAGGCGCGATTGTGGAACCGTGCGCGGCGTGTTCGATAACCACCGCGACGGCGATTTGCGGGTCGTCAAACGGCGCGAACGCGACAAACAAACCGTTATCCGCGCCGGACGGTACGGACGCGGTGCCGGTTTTGCCGCCCACCGGAATATGGAACCCGGTAAAGGTCGCGCTTGCCGTGCCTGTTTCGGAAACTTTCCGCATACCGTCAAGCACCGCGCGGTAATTATCCGCTTTGATTTTCACTTCCTCCAGCACTTTCGGGCGGGTCTCCATGACGCTTTTCGCGTCGTCGTAGGATTTTACGCCCTTAATCAAATGCACTTGATACCGCTTCCCGCCGTTCGCGACGGTAGCGATATAATTGGCAAGTTGCAACGGCGTGAACAGATGATCCGACTGCCCGATCGCCGCTTGCAGTGTGTCGCCGGGGTACCATACGGTATTGTTTTTTTCTCTGTAAGCGCGGGAAGCGAAAATCCCCTTTGCCTCCCCGGGCAGTTCGATTCCGGTGTACTCCCCCAGCCCCAACTTCGCGCCGTACCCCGCGAGGACGTCGATTCCCATGCGCCTGCCCACCTCGTAAAAATAATAGTTGCAGGAATTTTCCAACGCTTGGGTAACGTTTTGGTTGCCGTGGCCATGCCCTGTGCTCGGATAAATCCAACAGCGCGGCGTGTACCCGGAGGAAGCGTAGTATTTGTACAGTCCCTCGTCGAAAATCGTTTCAGAGGGACGCACCGCGCCGGATTCCAGCGCGGCAATCGCCGTCAGCACCTTAAACGTCGAGCCGGGCGCGTACTGCCCCGCGATCGCCCTGTTCCACATAGGACGGTCCGTATCGCTGTTCAGACTGCCCCACAGTTCATTAAACCGCGCGGGGTCGAACGTCGGATAAGATGCCATCGCCAGCACCTCGCCGGAGTTCACGTCGAGCACGACCGCGGAACCCGCTTTCGCCTCGCGCGTTTCCGCTGACTTTTGCAGATTGTTTATATTTTTCGCAAGCGCGTTTTCCAAGACGGCTTGCAGCCGCGCGTCGATGGTCAGAACCGCGTAGTTCCCCGGCACCGCCGGGCGGCTTTCCGCAACGCGTGAGATTTGTCCGTCTATGCTCTGCTCCACGCGGGAAACTCCGTCTGTTCCGCGCAGATACTCCTCCATAATCTTTTCAATGCCGTCCTTGCCGACCAAGTCATTCATGCTGTAATTCTTGCTTTTCAGTTGCTTGTACTCCTCCGCGTAGATCACGCCGACCCTGCCGAGGATATGCGCCGCCAGCGTACCGTTCGTGTACTCCCGAATCGGCTCTACCGCGATATGGATCCCCGCGAACTCACGGTACCGCTCCTTGATTTGCGTGACGCACCCGATGCCGACGTCGGTAGCGAACGTGTACGGCGAACCGTCGAAAAACAGGCGGTTTTCCATTTCATACCTCACGCCCGCAATCTGCCGAACCTCGCGCGGCGTACAGTCGTCCCCGATCTGATATTTCGCCTTGTACCGCGCCAAAACGCCGTCCGCGCCGAGCGCGGCGGGAAGTTCCTTGCTCTGCTTAAATTCCGCGATTTTTTGTTCCGCGTCTTCGGGACGCGCATCGGGGAAATAAAACTGAAACGGCTCCTCCGCAGTGAGCGGAAAGGTATCAATATAGGTTTCGCCGTGCGCCGTCATCACCTCGACCACGCGGAGGATGAGGGTGTTTAAGTCCTCCGTCCTGATGTATTCCTTTTGGAAAATGACGGAAAATCCTTGGCGGTTGGTAATCAGCGGCCTGCCGTACCTGTCGAGGATTTCCCCGCGCGGCGCTTTGAGCGGCACGGCGCGGATCAGGTGATTTTCCGACTGTTCCTTATAGTACTCCCCCTTGACCACTTGCAGTGTGAACAGGCGTGAAATAATCGCCGCCGTCATGAGGAACACCACCGCGAAAATCAAGGTGTATCTGCTTTTGATTAACTTCCCGAACATCCGTCTAAGCCCCCCTCGCGCCG
>JAIRSR010000033.1 GCA_031255355.1 Clostridiales bacterium | reverse complement strand
CGCGCCCGCCCGCGCGAGGTCGCGTGAAATCTCTGCGGCGCAGGCGTTGCCGTAAAGACTTGCCCTCCGCGCGCCCACGACCGCCACTGTCAAGCGTTGGTCTACCGGGGGAAGCGTCCCTTTTACGTAGAGTTGTGCGGGCGCGGCGCCGTCCAGCTCCCGCAGCCGACGCGGGTAACCGTCGCCGTAATAACTCACAATCGTGATGCCGAGCCTGTCGCAATCCTCAAGTATTTTTCGGGCGGCGTCCAAGTTTTTATTCGCTAACGCGTGTTCCGCGCCAAGCCCCTCGACCTCCGCGTATGCCCGCGCGTCCGCGTCGTAAACGGCGGCAAAACTGCCGAAATGCTCCCGCAGACGGTGGATTTTCACCGTGGAAACGCCCCGCAGAGCGGTGAGCCAAAGTTGGTACAAAAGTTCTTTCATAACAACACCCTTTCCGGCGGATCAAACGCCCCGCGCCCCGGGGAACGGCAAGTTTACCTGTTTTGCCGCCGCACCTCGTACATCATAAGCCCCGCCGCGACTGCCGCGTTGAGGGATTCCGCGCCGCCGCGCATGGGAATGGTGACGCGCCGCGCCGCGTATGCCGCCGCTTCTTTGGATACGCCCCGCGCCTCACTCCCGATTAGAATCGCGGTATTTTCGCCGAACCGCGTATCGTATAACGGTTCGGCGTTGTCCAACGCCGCCGCGATAATCTCATGCGCCGTCAGACGCGCTAACGCGCCGACTTCGCATAGATAAACCGGAACGCGGAAGATGCTGCCCATTGTGGCGCGTACCGATTTCGGGTTGTACCTGTCCGCGCAGCCGTCCAACAGCAGAACCCCCGCCGCGCCCGCACATTCAGCGGTGCGGAGGATTGTGCCGAGGTTGCCGGGGTCGGAAACACCGTCGCAAATCACCAACAGGCCACGGAGGTGGTCTATGCCGTCCGCGCCGTCCGTGCGGACGCGGCATACCGCGATAATCCCTTGCGTCGTTTTGGTATCCGAAACCGCGTGAAACAGTTTGTCCGAAAAACGGTAAACCTCCGCGCGAGCCTCCAACGCGGCGGCATCCGCTTCGCCGTAACCCTCGTCGATTACGAAGTATTCCGCCGCGCCGCATTCCAACGCGTCGGCGGCAATGCGCTCCCCCTCCGCAAGGAACAGCCCCGCTTCCGCGCGGCGGTACGATCGCGCCGATAATTTTTTGAGTTCCTTATACCGCCCGTTTTCGGACGACGTAATATATTTCATCGCGTCTTTTCCTTTGTCAAAGCGTTGATCGCGGCGGTGCCGCCGACTACCGCGAGTTCGTCGCCGAGCCGCAAAACGTAGTCAGGGCTTGGATTGACGTTGACTTCCGCGCGGTTTTTGATTGCGATTACGTTGATGTTATGCCCGGAGCGCAAATCAAGTTCGATCAGCGATTTGCCGATCCACCGCGCGGGGGCGGAGATTTCCGCGATGCTGTATTCGGGGGATAAATCAATGTGGTCAATGATATTCGTGTTTACCAACTGATTCGCGACGCGCACGCCCATATCATACTCCGGCAGGACAACTCTGTCAACCCCTATTTTGCCGAGCAACTTCGCGTGAAGTTCCCCGTTGGCTTTGGAAATGACGTTTTTGACCCCCATTTCCTTTAACAACAGCGTGACAAGTACGCTTGCCTCCAATTCGTCGCCGATCGCTACGACGACCGCGTCAAAATTGCGTATGCCGAGGGATTTCAGCGTCGCTTCGTCCAGCGTCCGCACGGCAACGGCATGGGTGACGCTGTCCGCGATACTTTGTATGATTTCCTCGTCCCGGTCCAGCACAAGCACCTCACAGCCGAGGTCGTACAGCGTGACCGCTACCGCTCTGCCGAACCGCCCCGCGCCTATAATCGCAAAATTTTTCATATGCCCCGCCTTTCCCCGCAACCGCTTATGGTTATGGTAAGGGAACGTAACGCGGTCAGACGGAAAAACCGCTGCGGCGCGTTATCCCACCATTATTTTTTCCTCAGGGTACTTGATTTTATCCGCCGCCGCGCTGTTCATGCCGCGCATCAGCCCCAAAGCGACGGTAAGCACACCCACTCTGCCGAAATACATCAAGACTATTATAGTGATTTTTCCCGCGTTTGTCAAACGCGGCGTGATTCCCGACGTAAGCCCCGACGTGCCGAACGCGGAAACCGCCTCGAACACTAAATCTGAAAGCGGCGCGTTTTCGGTAACGGAAAGCGCGATCACCCCGCAAATCACGACGAACATCGAAATCATTACAATGGTCAGCGAACGTAAAATCACGCTATGCGAAACGCGCTTCCCAAAGATATTGACATTTTGCGTTCCCCGCGCCACCGCCAACGCGGTGAAGATCAGAACGCCGAAAGTTACGGTTTTAATGCCGCCCGCCGTCGAGCCGGGCGAACCGCCGATAAACATCAAAAATACGGCGACGATTTTAGAGGACGGCGTAAGTCCGCGCTGTGAAATGTTGTGAAACCCCGACGTTCGGGTCGAAACGGATTGCAAAAACGACGCCAAAAGCCTATCGCCGCCGCTCATACCCAACATGGTGCGCGGGTTGTGATATTCAAATACGTAAAAGCACACCGTGCCCAGCACGAGCAACACAGCGGATACCAACAGCGCCAACTTGGTATGCAATTTCAGCCGTTTGCCGCGCGTGTAAAGATCCTCCCACACGTAAAAACCCGCGCCGCCGACCAGCACAAGCGCGGACAGCGTCAGCACCACAGGCGCGTCAAAGGCGTAGGGCCCTAAATTGGACATACCGTCCGCCGCGCTCAGCGTATCAAAACCCGCGTTGCAAAACGCCGACACGGAATGGAACACCGCCTTGTACAGCCCGCCCCAAAACCCGAATCGGGGGAAAAAACGCGGAAAAAGTACCGCCGCGCCCAAGCCCTCGATACACAGCGTTCCGATGATGATATGCTTTGCCAGCCGCACAATACCGTGCATGTTGTCATAGTTGAGCGTTTCGCCGATGAGCAGACGTTCGCTCAACGATACCGTGCGCCGCAAAAGCAGTGAAAACAGCGTC
>JAIRSR010000024.1 GCA_031255355.1 Clostridiales bacterium | reverse complement strand
AACGTCAGTCGGACGGAAAAATATCTTTTTCACGATAGGGCGAACCCGGCATACCGTCCCACACCAACAAATCGCAATGTAAGCCGTCGGCGATTCCGTTCAGTGTGAAGCCGACGGATAAAGTCTGCTCGTCCCGCCAGCCGATTGCCGCGCGTAAAAACACCACGTCTACCAAAACGCCGTCGCCGCCGCTGAACGCCAAAATCACGAAAACGTCCTTTTCAACGCTCGGGATCCGAATCAAACTCCGCACGCCCAACTCCACCGCGATTTTGCCGTTCGCGGGGAACGCGCTGATTGCGTTGCCGTCAAAATCCGTAAACTTGATACTGTCCTCGATAATCTCCACCAACAAATCCGGCTCCGGCTCCGTAGTGAAGGTAAACGTCCGCGCCGCGCCGAGGGAACTTCCCGAAACGCCCGCAACGCTCGTTGGCACAGTGATTGTATAGGTCGTGTCATACTCCAAGCCGCGCGGCAGCAAAACGCTGACCGCCGAAGCGTCGTCCGCGTCCGCGCCTACGGCGTACTCTGACGGTTCGGGCGAAATCGTGACGCCGGATACCGTAGCGGGGTTCACGTCCTCGCTGAACCGCAACTGAAACTGTGCATCCGCCGAAACGGTATCGCCGTCCGAAATTGTTTCGCCGCCCGGCACGGCGGTGAGCGATACCACCTCCAGCGGGAGTGTCTTGGTCACGCGGAGTTTGTCAAAATACACCGCTTGCGGCACGGACGAATCGGTGTTGTTAATCATAAAAATCACCGCTTGGAACTCGTGGTTTGCCGCGTTGCCCCGGCTTTCAGAGATAAGTTCCTCCCCGCTGTCCGCGTCGCCCAAATAAAAACTCGTCGTTAGGGTGTCGTAATCGACGGTAACAATTTCCCGATACCGCCTGCCCGCTTCCAGCGTATGTCGTATGCCGGAGCCGTTATAGCCGGTCAAATACGAAACCGAATCCAAAATCATCGGCTGTATGGCGAAACTCCAATCGGTTTTCCCGATTCCCGGGAACAAGTTGCTGTAGATTTTTACCGGGGATACGGAAATTTCAAACTCGATCTCAACCACCACCTTGACGGAGTGTATCGCCGCCGGCAAATTCCTGCGGAAATTTCCGTTGCCGCTCATCGCCGCTTTGAGCCTGCCGCCCTCTTGCGACAGCGTCAGCGTTCCCCCGGGCGTATACATATTCGAGATTCCCGCCCAATTGCTGAAATCGTCGTCAAACACCACATCACTTGCCGCGATTGCCGCCGCAGACAAAATCCCGAGCGATACCGCCGTTATAACACCGAGGTACAGTGCCGCCCGCAGCAGCCCGCCGCGCGGCGTTTTCCGTCCCCGCCGCAAAATTTTATTCATCATAAAACAGTCATCTCCCGCCTATCATGTTTGTTCGCGCGCGAATTTAAGAGGTTGCGTTCGGCAGCGCGATTGCCGTTTTCCCGCCGTTGAGGGGGTTCATGCCGTCGAACGCGTCCCAGACGAAAATGTGAAAGGTCAAATCCGAAAGTTCCGCGCCGTCCGGCAAATCAAACACGCCGCTGATTTCCTCCGAGGCGGTATCGGACGCAAGATCGGCAAAGTCGGCTGTTTTTACCGCAATGAGCAACCCGCCGTTGTTCGTGTTTTGCGTCAACGCCATCACGACAATGCCGCTTTTCGCCGCCGCGAAATTGTTTTTTACGGTAATACCAAGCGCGGCTTTGCCCTCTGACGGATACGTAACGCCGCCGTCAAGGACGGTAACGTCGTCGCTCGGCACAAAGGCGGACGGTGTTTCGTAAATCCGAACCGCGTCTATGACAAGCGCGGAGGGACTTTGCGGCGGCGCGGAGGGTTGCGTTTCGCCGTAAAATATGACGTAGTTAAAGCCGCTCTCTTGCGAATAAGCGGGATTGTTGAAATTGCCCGTTACGCTCCCCGCCACCGTTTCCGTATCAAGGTCGATGAGCGTCACCGCCTGTGTTTTGTTGATGAAATCCAACTCCAGCGTCAGTTTATAGTTCACGCCGGGATACAATTGCGCGACCGTTTCCGCCCAACCTACGCCGACTTTCAAGACCCCCTCGGGGGTAATCTCAAAGCGGGACGGATGCTGCGCTCCATAGGGATTGTCCGTCAAAGTGGCGAAGCGCGTCACAGGCTCCACCGCGCCGTCAAACGCGAACTCGACCTCTAATGTCGTTTTGTCCGGCGCGGCAATCGCGGCGTTCCCGGGCAAAAGCAACGGCCTGTAGCCCCACGCGCCGTTGATGTTGCCGTTGTATAAGGGCAGTACCACCTTGCCGCCCTGAATGTACGGCTTGTCGTTAAAGTTGCTGACCTGCCATGAACTCACCGGATGCTCTGCCCGCGTTTCCTCGGGGGACGTAAACTCGTTATCGTACAACGCGCCCGCTACCGGCGTACCCGCAAGGTATGCCTTGAAGCGGTAAATGTTGAGCGTTTGCCCCGCGCCGGACAGCAAGAGGTGAATCCGCCCGAAGTCGGCGGGCTCCGCCGAGAAGCCAAGATCAAGATAATGTCCGCACAGCGCGGGTGCTGACGGATCGGTAATGTCAAACAAGTACCGTTCCACTCTGCGGCTTTTTGAATCGGGCGTCATGTAGATATACAGAAGCCACTTGTACCTCGCGCCCGCCGTGACGGTGTAGTTACTCCACTTCCCCGTGCTGAACCCCTCGACAAAAAACTCCTGCCCGTCGGAAGTCAACAGCGCGGGGAAGTTATAATTCGCGTTGGGCGCGGCAACCCGCTCGAACTCAAATTCCATTTCCAAGCCGATAATACCGCTTGACTGCGGCGCAAATTCTTTTACAACAAACGCATTGCCGAGGTCGGTATCGATTTGCAGATAGCCGTTTTCGCAATCCCACGGGCCGTTCCCGCCGTAGCCGTTCGCCGCCTTGTCAAACGCCGCGTCAAAGGTGTCGTCAAAAATAATGCCGCCGGTTGCCGCCGCAGAAAATGTAACGACAGGGAGAGAAGCCGCCGCGACCGCCAATACCATGAAGAACGCGCAAAGTTTTTTTGACATTTTTAACATTTTAATATCCCCCTTTTTTTGTTTTACGGAAAATTTTACAATTTTCCGTAAAATCAAACATTGAATTCCGTGCTACTTTGCTGCCTTAAACTCGTCCAACTGCCGCTGTACTTCCGCGACCACCTTATCGATCCCCGCCAACTTGATTTTTTGTGTTTTCGCCTCGAACGCCTGTTCCCAATCCGTCCGCGCGAACAGTTTATCGTCGTCATACTCCTTTTGCACCGCCATAATCTGCGCCAATTCGGATTTAATCGGTTCGGTGTCAAAGATAAACCCACGGAAGCAGGATACTTCCGCTTCACGGTTGATTCTGTCCGTTTCCTCCCAAATTCCCGGTTGCTGCACGTCGGTATACCACGCGTTAAACTGATTGCCGAACGCCCACGCCGCGGAGCCGAGTTTGTAGCCGGATTCCTCAAACACCTTGACCTGTTCGGGTCCTGTTTTGCTGTAATGCTTGCCCTCTATGCCGAACAGGAACAGGTTGAACAATTCCTTATCGGTATTGAAAAGTTCGATTAACTGTACCGCCTTTTCGGGGTTTTGCGAGTTGCGCGAAACGGCAAGCATTGCGGACGCGCCCGCCAGAGAGTTCACATACGGCGTACCGATTGCCTTGGTCACATATTCCTTGTTCGTCCTTAAATACATTTCCCCCTCGATGCCGGGCTTTAGGCTCGCCACCTGCACGGCGTAGCGGTTGGCGGCGGTATCGACGGAATCATCCGTGACGGTGAGGAAGTCCTTGCGGATATAGCCCTTTTGGAACCAATCCGC
>JAIRSR010000260.1 GCA_031255355.1 Clostridiales bacterium | reverse complement strand
GCGGGTTTTCAACCTCAGTCCGTGGGCGGAGGAGGAGTTTGACACGGCGCGAGGGTACGGCTTAATCCCGGAGGAGGTATTTTTTACGGATTATACCGCAGTGATTTCGCGGGTGGATTTCTGTGCGATTATCGTCAACCTCTATGAGAAGTTAGACGGCAAGGCATATGTTGCGCAAAATCCCTCGCCCTTTGCCGACACTTTTAACAACAGCGTCCGCAAGGCGTATGAACTCGGCATTGTTTCCGGCGTGAGTGACGACCGTTTCGCGCCGTATGAGAGTATCACGCGGCAAGCCGCCGCAACCATACTGACCAACCTCATGTCGGCGCGTAACCTGAAGTTTACGGTGGATAGCGGTTTGTTGGAGGGCTTCGGGGACGCGGGCGACATCGCGGATTGGGCTGCCAACTCCGTCGCCGTTATGCTGTCGGAGGGGTATATGCGCGGGACCGGCGATACAACTTTTTCGCCTTTGTCGGATATTTCCACGGAACAGGCGGTTTTGCTGGCGGCGCGGTTTTTCCTCAACCACAACACAACGGAGGTTCGCAATAAAATCAGCGTTACCTCCGTTGCGGACGATACTTTTGTGCCGTTCGAGGACGTCACCCTCGCGTGGGAGCGGGAACGGCAGACGGCAAAGGACGGCTACACCGTTTATTTATACAACGCGGATTCGTACTCCCGGAGGTTTAGCAAGAGCGCAATTGAAACGCGTATGACGCTTACGGCGGGGAGCGATTTTGCCGACAACGCGGAATACTATATTATTGTGCAATCCAACGACGGCGTTTATTCCAAGCCGATACATATTTACACAGGGGAGCGGAACATCAGAATCAAGTATAAAAACAGTCTGCGCCCCGACAGCGACGGCATACTTCGCCTGGAGTGGACAGGCGTTGCGGAAGCATATGATTATGTTGTGGAAATTCAAGAAAAGCGAGATTCGTATAACGAAAATATCCCCCCCGCCCCGTTTCGCAAAGAGAAAACAGGCGGCGGTACGGAGTTTTCCTTTCCCGCGTATTACAACTGCCTGTATGAAATCAAGGTGTACGCGGTAGACCCGAACGATTGGCTGTATGATTTTGAGGATACGGCAATCGCTTATGGCGGCCGTCCGTACTCCTTGCGGAAAGAGGATTTTCGGTTCGACGAAGAAAATCCTATGAACTCAAAGGAAACGGCGGACGCGCAAATGACTACCATTCGGGTGAACGTCTGGAAATTGAACTCCGGCGGCGGGAAAGTCGCGTCCACCGCGTCACTGACCGTTCACCACCGTATCGCCGACGCTGTGGCGGCGGTTTTTGAGGAAATCTTTAACGGTGAGGAACAATTCCCGATCAAAGACGTAGGCGGGTACAATTGGCGCGCGCCGATGTCAAGCGGACGGCTTTCCGAGCATAATTACGGCACCGCCATAGATATCAACACCAACGAGAATTACTGCGTTTACGCCGACGGCACGACCATAGGCGGTTTTTGGTCGCCGTATGAAAATCCGTATTCCATAACGCCTTACGGCGAAGTGGTGAGGATTTTTGAAAAACACGGCTTCACTTGGGGCGGTGACGCGTGGGGCAATCCATATGATTATATGCACTTTTCCTACTTCGGGACATAAGAATAGAGCCTGCCATCTACGGTGAGATTTTAGGCAGGCTCTGAAACAGGCTTAGGTACAACACAATTTATAGCGGTGGTTTTTATATACATATTTCATATGTCCCGAAATCCGAACGGAGGTGCGGAGAACATCGAAATTGAACGCAAGTTTTTGCTTGATTCAGACAATTTTCCGGCGGATTTGGCTGCCCGGGGGAGCGTGTACCAATTTGTGCAGACCTATATTAGTTATTCCCCCGAACTGCGGGTGCGAAAGGTGGACGCGGACGGCTATTATTTCACAATGAAGTTGCCGAAAGACAACATCGGTCTTTCGCGTGAGGAAATAGAATTCCCCATTACAGAGCGGGAATACAATGATTTACTCCCGAAGCAGGAGGGAGCCGCTATTTACAAAACCCGGTACCAATTTTACGAGGGCGGTCACCTGGCAGCGGCGGACGTGTATTCCCGTGAACTTGCGGGGTTGGCGGTCGCGGAAGTGGAATTTGAAACCGTCGCGCAAGCGGAACGATATACTCCGCCGGCGTGGTTCGGTAAGGAAGTTACTTCAGACCAACGGTATAAAAACGCAAATTTGGCGCGGTACGGACTGCCGAATGATTCAGAGCCTGTCTAACATCTCCCGCCACGAGACGTTAGGCGGGCTCTTGCGGTTTACGGCTTGCAACGCGTTTGTAACATGATTGTAACATAAAACAGTGAAATACCGTCTTGAAATCCGCGCCGGGGTATGTTATACTTATCGTTGTAAACGATTACATTCTTTTGCGGCTACAGTGCAATGCAGTGCCGGAGGTGGTGGCTATAACCATTCAAGACGTCGCGAAAGCGGCGGGCGTATCTGTGGCGACGGTATCGCGGGTACTCAACGGCGGACAAAACGTCCGCGCTGAAACGGCGGCGCTTGTCATGTCCAAGGTCGAGTCGCTCGGCTACCGCCCGAATTTGCTCGGCAGACACTTGCGAATGAACGAAACGAGGACGATTCTTGTAATCGCCGCTACGATTTCCAACACCCTCACCGCAAAGGTCATCAGCGGCATAGAGGAGGCGGGGCGGGAAACGGGGTATTCCATTGTCGTCGGCACGACGAACGACGACGCGGCGCGGGAAAACGCGCACCTCAACCTGTTGCGCAATCGGTTTGTTGACGGCATTATTATCCTTAGCACGGTGATGAGCGCGGAGGAAATGCGCTCCCTCGGGAAAAGGCACCATATTATACAATGCTGTGAGTACCTGCCCGGCACAGGGGTACCGCACGTCGCGATAGATAACAGGCGGGCGGCGCGGGACGCGGTGCAATACCTCATCTCGGGCGGCAGACGCAGAATCGCGTACATGGGTGTGGTCAATCATTTGATTTCCTCGTCCGAACGGTATCGCGGCTATACGGACGCGCTTGCGGAGGCGGGGATTCCCCTTGATCGGGCGTTGATTGCCGACGGCAACTACGGCTTTCGCAGCGCGATAAAAATTATGAATGATTTTCTGGCAAAGGGGAGCAGTCCCGACGCGCTGTTTTGCATTTCGGACAGAATGGCGGCGGGGGCGATTCGTGCGTTAAAGGATAACGGCGTGGGGATTCCCGGCGATCTTTCCGTCGTAGGCTTCGACAACACCGACACCGCCTATATTTCCGACCCCGGCATTACGACGGTGGCGCAGTCCCCCCGGGAAATGGGCGATAAGGCAATGCGGCTTATGGTGCGGCGGCTTCATGGAGAAAAGCG
>JAIRSR010000221.1 GCA_031255355.1 Clostridiales bacterium | reverse complement strand
CCACGACGAACCGAAACTTTGTCGGACGTATGGGGCATACGGAGAGCGAAGTGTATCTCGCAAGCCCCGCCGTAGCCGCCGCGTCAGCGGTAACGGGGAAAATTTCAACGCCTGAGGCGTTGCTGAACGGGAGGCAGTAAATTATGAAACTGACAGGAAAAGCGCATATCTTCGGCGACAATATTGATACGGACGTAATCATTCCCGCGCGGCACCTGAACACCATAGAGCCGTCGGAACTCGCGAAGCACTGCATGGAGGATATTGACGCTTCGTTTATTGAGAAGGTCGCGGCGGGGGATATTATTGCAGCGGGGTGCAACTTCGGCTGCGGTTCGTCGCGGGAACACGCGCCGATCGCAATCAAGGGCAGCGGCGTATCGTGCGTGATTGCGCGGTCTTTCGCGCGGATTTTTTACCGCAACGCGATTAACATCGGCTTGCCGATTTTGGAGTGCGACGGTATTCTCGACGGAACCAAGGCGGGGGATTTATTGGAAATCGACCTCTCCGGCGGCACGATTTTGAACAAGACTTCGGGAAAGACCTACGCGTCAGAGCCGTTCCCCGAATTTATGCGGGAAATTATCGCGGCGGGGGGCGAAATCAACTACATTAAAAGGAGGGTAAAATGATATGGTGAAAAATATAGCGGTGATCGAGGGCGACGGGATCGGCGCGGAAATCATCGGCGAAGCGGTCAAGGTACTTAGGAAAATTGAGGAAAAATTCGGGCATACCTTTCATCTGAAGTATGTGGAAATGGGCGGGTGCGCCATTGATCGATACGGTGTGCCGCTTCCCGCGTTCAGTCTGGAGGCGTGTCAGGAGGCAGACGCGGTACTGCTCGGCGCGGTGGGCGGCCCGAAGTGGGACGATCCTACGGCAAAGGTGCGCCCGGAGCAAGGGTTGCTCGGGCTTCGCGCGGGCTTGGGCTGCTTCGCGAATATCCGTCCCGCCAAGGTTTACACGCCGCTTGCCGCCGCGTCGCCGTTGAAAGAGGAGATGATCGGCGGCGGCTTTGAACTGGTCGTAGTACGTGAGTTGACGGGCGGCATTTACTTTGGCGAGAGCGGGCGCGACGGTGACAGCGCGTATGATACGGAACGCTATTCCGTTCCCGAAATCACGCGGATTGCCAAGGTCGCGTTTGAACTCGCGCGGGGCAGGAAGAAGATAGTTCATTCGATAGACAAGGCGAACGTGCTGGAAAGTTCGCGGCTGTGGCGCGAAACGGTGGCGCGGACGGCGCGGGAATACCCCGATATAACGGTGATCGATATGCTCGTGGATAACGCCGCTATGCAGTTGGTACGCAATCCCGCGCAGTTTGACGTTTTGCTGACGAGCAACCTTTTCGGCGATATTTTATCGGACGAGGCAAGCCAAATCACAGGGTCTATCGGTATGCTGGCATCCGCTTCGACGGGGGAGGGCAGCCGCGGGCTGTACGAGCCGATTCACGGAAGTGCGCCTGACCTCGCGGGGCGGAACATAGCGAACCCGATTGCGGCGATTCTTTCTGCGGCCATGATGCTTGATCTTTCCTTTGGTATGCGGGAGGAGGCGTATGCCGTGGAACGCGCGGTAGACGCGGCGCTTGACGAAAACCTCCGCACCGCAGACATCGCGACGGAGGGCGGTACGGTATTGGGCACCGTCCAAATGGGCGGGGAAATCGTAAGCAGGATATAGCGGATTTTCAAATCATTGAAATTCTATTGAACCTCTATTGAAAGGATATGATACCATGAAAAAACTCCTCGCGGCGGTTGCGGTCATCGCGGTGCTGTCAAACACGGCGTTCGCGGATACGGTGCATCTGAAACTGAACGAAAACCGCGCCCTTGTCAATGGGGAAGCGCGTTTCCTTGACCGCGCGGACCCCGCGATTACGCCCGTCATCGCAGACGGCAGGACGATGGTTCCGGTGCGTTTCGTAGCGGAGGCGTTCGGCTGTGACGTGGCTTGGGACGGATTGACGGAACGTGTGGTAATCAGTAATCCGCAAAGCCTGATTACACTCCGAATCGGCGGCGATACGATGACGGTGGAGCGCGAGGGTGTGCTGACGGAATACGAACTTGACGCGCCGGCGCGGTTGATTGGGGATCGCACCTACTTGCCGATACGCGCGATTGCGGAAAATGCCCTCGGCAAGATGGTTTCGTGGTACGAGGAGGAGGAATTTGTCTGCATAGCGGACGCGGGGGAAACGTATTTTGAGGACGTGCAAGCGCAACTCGCCCCCGCGCCGTTCACTTTGCAAGAGTATCCGAAAATCGACTGTTCGACGGCGACGGTTCCGTTTGTCAACGCGCTCAACCGTGAAATGTTGGGGATCGGCGCGGAGGAAGCGGAACGCCTTACGGTGTCGAATAAGACCCACGGCGCTTATGTTAGGCTCATCGAGGGCGATTGCGACGTGATTTTTGTCACCGAGCCGGGCGCGGAGGAGGATGCGCTCGCGGAACAGGCGGGGGTAACGTTGGAGGTTACGCCGTTTTGCGGTGAGGGATTGGTGTTTCTGACGCACAAGGATAACCCGGTGCAGTCGCTGACGTTGGAGCAAATTCGGGATATTTACCAAGGGAACATCACCACTTGGCGGGAAGTCGGCGGCGCGAACACGGAGATAATCGCCTACCAGCGCAACCCCAACGCGGGCAGCCAGACGCTGATGGAAAACGTCGTTATGAGGGGGTTGCCGTTGGCGAACCCGCCGTCGGAGGAGGTCATTTTCGGCATGGGCGAGTTGATAGACGCTGTGGCGGTCTATCAGAATACCGCCTCCGCCATTGGCTATTCGGTCTATTATTACGCGAACGGGATGCACAACAACCCCGATATAAAATTGTTGGAAATCGACGGCGTAGCGCCGTCGCCGGAAACAATACAAAACCGAACGTACCCGCTGACCGTCAATTCCAGCGCGGTCACAGTCAAAGAAAGAAAAACCGCCGAAATTAAGCGGCTCATCACGTGGATTTTAAGCGCGGCGGGACAGCGAACCGCCTCCGAAGCCGGCTATGTGCCGGGGCAATCCCGCCCGCTTAGCGACCGGCTTGCGCCCGCCCGGTAAAGGCATTGAATACTATTTAACATATTCCATTCAATTTGTCCACTCCCTCGGATACAAAAAACACCGTAAGTTCGTTTTTGAACCTTACGATGTGTTGCCGCGATTCGGAGTTTGGACTTATGAAACTCTTTGCGGGTTCGTGTGCCGCTTGATTTTTTTCATCGCCCAACCGTAATGGCTTGCGGTTGCCGAAACGCAATAACTGCCCACAGTACTCGTTCCCGCCCAAGAGAATTGTCCCCTTGTGACGACTGCCCCTTGGCTAATTTAATTATACCACATACCGCCAAAAATAACAAGTCTGTTTTTTTCATTTCATTCATGCTATACTTTTACTGATTCGTTGAAAAAATAATCCTATAAATTCAAAACAGGAGGTCATGCGCGCAATGGAAAAGAATCCGGCCGTATTAGCGTTTGAAAACGACAGGTTAGCGCAAACAATTTCCTTGGCTAAGGTTCAGTTAGAGCAAGCGAAGCGCGACAACGAGGGCAACCGCGCGGAACTCATTTCTCTCAAGCAGGAAATGCGCGAAAATTCGACCCATTCGGTATCCAATCTTTGGAACAGTCAAAACTTTGAGGATTTTGTGGAACTAAGCCAATACGCGAACCCGGTGCTCCAAAAGGTCACGGACTATGAACGAGTCGCCAATCGGATCGCGGTGTTGGAAAAAGTCATATCCTCGCCGTATTTCGCCCGAATTGACTTCAAATTTGACGATGAGGAGGATTTTGAAAAAATATATATCGGGCGTTTTTCTTTACGGTCGGCGGACACAAACGAAGCCTTTGTTTATGATTGGAGAGCGCCAATCGCAAGCATGTTTTACCGTTTCGCAACCGGGGCGGCGTTCTATGACGCGCCTGCCGGACGGATTACGGGGGAAATCGGCTTAAAGCGTCAATATGAAATCCAAAACGGCAAATTAGAGTATTTTTTTGACGCGGATATTCAAATTATAGATGAATTTTTGCGGAAATTGCTCTCGCAAAACACCTCCCCGAAAATGAGAACCATTGTGGAAACGATACAGAAAGAGCAGGACATTGTGATTCGGGATATGGAAAATGATTTGATGATGGTGCAAGGCGTGGCGGGAAGCGGCAAAACCTCTATTGCGCTGCACCGCGCCGCCTACCTGATGTATCAGGGACTGTCCTCCGCGCTTGCCGCGAACAATATCATCATTATTTCGCCGAACGCTTTGTTTGAGCAGTATATTTCCAATGTGCTGCCCGACCTCGGGGAGGCGCGTGTGGCGTCGGTAATATTCGATGAAATGCTGGCTGCGATATTAAAAAACAAGCGCATACAAACCAAAAATCAATTTTTAGAACGCCTCATTACCAATTCCCGGTATCAAAATGTCATGCGGGACAGCATAGAATTTAAGACCTCCCCGCAGTTTTTGGCACTGCTGGAACGGTTTATGGACGATTTGCCGCATCGGGGGATAGAGTTTGAGGATTTATATTACGGGGAACGGCGTGTTGTAAGCAAGGAAGCGTTAAGGGAAAAGGTTTTATCGGGCAGAAAAACCACGCCTTTGGGACTTCGGTTGGAGCAATTGGCGGATTTTGCGTTTGGTCTGGCGCGGGAGTATTACAGGGAGTACGCGAACCAATCGGAGTATGTCAGAATCAAAAAAGAAATACAAAAATTTACAGAAATTGACGTGCGGCAACTTTACGGCAAACTGTTCCATGATGAGGCGTATTTTTATCAGTTGGCGCAGAATATTCCGCTTCCGAACGGCATTGCGGAGATTTTGAAGTTCACGCGGGAAAATCTATATTCCGATACTTTGTATTATGACGATGCCGTTGCGCTGGCGTTTTTGCGGTTGAAATTATACGGCGCGAATACGTACAA
>JAIRSR010000204.1 GCA_031255355.1 Clostridiales bacterium | reverse complement strand
GGCGTGACCATGCAGGAGCAAGGCGTGACGAACTTACTTTCGTTAAATATAGATGACGTCGCGCTGTAATTTTCAAGGAGTGATCACATGGGTTTTTTTGATAAATTAAGAGGCGGGTTGGAAAAGACGCGGCGGCAGTTGTCGGCGCGTACCGCAGACGTAATCGGGCTGTTCGCCAAGATCGACGACGCGCTTTTCGAGGAATTAGAGGAAGTTTTGATTATGTCGGACGTGGGCGCGGAAACGTCGGAGGAGATTATCGAGCGGCTGCGGCAAAAGGCGCGTGAGGAGAGGATCCAAGACGGAGAAACGTTAAAACGCGCGTTGCGGGAAGTCGTCGCGGACCTTATGGGCGGGGACGGCGCGGCGTTCGCGCTGAAAAGCCCCGCCGTCATCTTAGTGGTCGGTGTGAACGGCGCGGGGAAGACGACGACCGCCGCGAAACTCGCGGGTTACTATAAGGCGATGGGCAAGGAAGTGATGCTTGCCGCCGCCGATACGTTCCGCGCGGCAGCCGCAGACCAACTTGACATTTGGGCGAAGCGCGTCGGGGTAGACCTTGTCAAGCAGCGTGAGGGGAGCGACCCGGCGGCGGTGGTGTATGACGCGGCGGGCGCGGCGCGTTCGCGCGGGAAAGACCTTTTGATTTGTGACACCGCCGGCAGACTGCACAACAAAAAGAACCTTATGGAGGAACTCGCGAAAATCAATAAGGTCATCGACAGGGAACTTCCCGAGGCGCAAAAAGAAGTGTGGCTTGTGCTGGACGCGACGACGGGGCAGAACGCGCTGTCGCAGGCAAAGAGTTTCGGCGGCGCGGCGTGTATCACCGGCATTGTGCTGACCAAGTTGGACGGCACGGCAAAGGGCGGTATTGTCATAGCAATCAAGCGGGAGCAAGAGATTCCCGTGCGCTTTATCGGCGTGGGGGAGCAAGCGGAGGATTTGCGTCCGTTTTCGGCGGAGGACTTTGTCGGCGCGTTATTTGAGTAGCGCGGAAAGGGGTGTTGTCATATGAAAAAAATACCGCTGAAAGGGATTATCGCGATCGCGGCGTTTTTTGTCCTGTTCGCTGTAATCGCGGTGTTTTCGGGCATCTATACCGATTATATCGAACTGCGTGAAGTCGGCGCGAATTTTACCGATGTGTTTTGGCGCGATTTCAACGTCAACGCCGTTACCATGTCTATCGCGTTCCTGATATTTTTCACGCTGATTCTTTCTAATTTGCTGGTCATTCGCGGCAACCTGCTGAGCGTGGATCCGTCCTTTTCCTACTTGAAAAAGGCCGCGCCGCTGGTCGCCGTAAGTTTTGCCGTTGGGATCGTCTCCGCAGATTACGCGCGGCGCATGATCGCGGACGCGTTTTTGCCGTTTTTGACCAGTGAGTGGTTCAATTTGGGCGACCCGATTTTTCACCAAGACGTAGGGTATTACGTCTTTCAGCGTCCGTTTTATATCGCGATTACCAACACACTGCTGTCCTTCGGCGTGTTTTTCGTGATTTTTACGGCGATTGTGTATATCGTCCTGTACGCGCGGTTTGATTTTTACAACTTAAAGCGGCTGTTAAAGGAAAAAGGCATTGTCGCGCACCAAATTACAAGCGTCGTCGTTTACTTCCTGCTCAAAGCCGCGTCGTACCGCTTTCAGTCCGAAAATATCCTGTACGACGCGAACAAGGAGTTTGTCGGCGGAAGTTATATCGGCATTAACGTGTGGATTCCGTTTTACCGTATTTTACCCGCGCTGCTGATTATTATCGTGGTAATGACCATTATTTTCACCCTCAATTCCAAGTACCTGCAAGCGCTTATGACGGTGTTGGTATATCCGATCGCGCTGGTGGTGGTGGCGTTGATCGCGCAGACGACACAGACGCTGGTGGTCGCGCCGGACGAATTTGCGGTGGAGGCCGCCTATCTACAGAAAAACATCGATTTCACGCGGGCGGCATACGGGTTGGACAAGGTGGCGCGGTACGACTTCAAGGCGGATTACAACTTGACGGGGCAGGATATTATGGACAATCCCGGCACCATTAACAACATTCGGCTGATCGATTACAGCCAGACGGTAAAGGTTGCCAACCAAATCCAATCCATTCGCGGGTACTATCAATTTACCGATACCGATATTGTACCGTATGAGTTGGACGGCAGTTTGACGGCGGTCGCCGTTTCCGCGCGGGAACTGACTACAGACCGTCTGGACGAATCGGCGAAAAATTATATCAACACCAAAATGAAGTACACGCACGGCATGGGCGCGGTGATGAACCCGATTAGCCGCGTGACGGAGCAAGGGCAGCCGTATTTTATTATCCGTGACATTCCCCCGCGTTCCATCGAGGGTGCGCCCGTCATCGAGGAGCCGCGCATTTACTACGGCGAGAGCATGAAAGACTATGTCATTGTAAACACGCGGGACAAGGAACTGGACGAGATCGAAACGGCGGGTTACAGTTACAAGGGCGGCGCGGGAATCCGCTTGAACTTCCTGAACCGGTTGGTTTACGCCTTGAAGCACGGTGATTTTAAGTTGTTGATTTCCGACCAAATCAGCGCGAACAGCAGGTTGTTGCTGAACCGTAGCGTATTGGAGCGCGTCAAAATGGCGGCGCCGTTTTTGACCTTTGACAGCGATATTTATCTTTTGATCGACGGCGCGGGGAAGTTACAATGGGTGGTGGACGGCTATACGACTTCCGCGTGGTTCCCGTACTCGCAGTACAGCGGGGAAGTGAACTATATCCGCAATTCCGTAAAGGCGGTGGTGGACGCTTATGAGGGTACCGTGCGGTTTTACGTTACGGACAACGACGACCCGATCATCCGCAGTTACCGCAGGATTTACCCGACGCTGTTCGCGCCGTCTGACTTCCCCGCCGACCTCGCGGCGCATACGCGGTACCCGGAAACGATTTTCAAAATACAAGCGGAAATGCTGAAAAAATACCATTTGGATAACTCTGCGGATTTTTATCAGAAGCGGGGGATCTGGGCGGTCGCGCGGGAAAAAGGCGAGGGCGATAAGTTTGTCAATGTAGAGCCGTATTACAACTTGATGAAAGTTATCGGCGGCGAAAAAGAGGAACTCGTGCTGATGCAGCCGTACACGCTGGTGAACAAGGATAACATGGTTTCGTGGCTTGCGGCGCGGTGCGGCGGGGGGAATTACGGTCAACTTGTCTGCTATGATTTTTCGCAGGAGGAAAATGTTTACGGCAGTTATCAGATTGAAAACAGGATTGACAACGACCCCGCGATTTCACAGGATTTGACCCTTTGGAGCCAAGGGGGGTCCTCCGTCGTGCGGGGGAATTTGCTGGTGATTCCGGTGAAAAACAGTATTTTGTACGTCGAGCCGATTTATATTTCATCGGGCAGTGATTACGGACAGTTGCCCGAAGTCAAGCGGATTGTGCTGGCATACGGTGAAAAGGTGGTCGCGAAGCCGACGCTGGACGAGGCGCTTCGCGCGATGTTCGGCGT
>JAIRSR010000161.1 GCA_031255355.1 Clostridiales bacterium | reverse complement strand
TACCATAAGATTTACGGTCACTTGAACCGTTCATTTATCACGCCGATCGAGCGCGAGGACATCATACAACTTTCGCGGAATATAGAGGAAACAATCGATACAATAGATGAGGTCGCGATTATGTTCAATCTGCTCTCCGTCACCGACGTAAGGCGGGAGGCGAAAGATTTAGGCGTGTTGATTGTGAAGAGTTGCGGCTATTTGCGCGAGGCGGCGGAGGAGTTTGTGAATTTCAAAAAATCAAAAAAACTCATGCCGCTTTTGATTGAGATTAACCACATCGAGGAGGAGGCGGACAGGCTGTATCAAAATTCCGTCAAAAAATTGTTCAGTCAAGAAACAAACGTGCTGGACGTGATTAAGTGGAAAAATATTTTTGACACAATGGAAAAGGTGTTGGATACCTGTGAAAACGTCGCCGACGTGATGGAGGGCGTAATCATCAAAAACAGTTGAGCATCCGAAGCGGACGGCGCGGCGATTGCGCCGCGCCTGTGCTTGCCGCTTCGGGAAAGAAGCCTATCTAATGCTGATTTTGTAATTTTTCAGCCAGAAATTCACTTGTATGAGGTACGCGTACAGTTGCGGCATACTCATCAGTTGACCGAAAAACGGTACGCCGAGGTCGCTCGGGTGCGTCATGAGTTCTTCCACATACGTTTTGTCGAGGAGTTCCAAAACAGGAGAACTGTAATCATTCAGAATCTCATGTAAAATTTCTTTCACCTTTATTTCAAAATTGGGGTTATGCGTTTTCGGGTACGGGCTTTTTTTCCGCGCGATTACGTCGTCGGGCAAAATCCCTTTCAACGCAAGGCGCAAAATCCCCTTTTCCCTGCCGCCGAGCGCTTTCATGTTCCACGGAATGTTCCAGACGTATTCCGCCAAACGGTGGTCGCAGTACGGGACGCGCACCTCTAACCCGCTTGCCATGCTCATGCGGTCTTTGCGCTCCAGAAGTTGCGCCATAAACCATGTGATGTTCAGATAAAATAACTCCCGCCGCCGCGCCTCGTAAGCGTTTTCCCCTTTTAGCGCGGGGGTTTTTTCGACAGTTTCAGTATACCGCCTGCCAACGTACCCCTCTAAATCAGCGTAAAACGCCATGTCGGGCTTGAGCAGCCGGGAACGCTCCTCAATCGCGCGTGACCACGGAAACGCCGCCGTTTCAAACGCCTTTTGAGAGTGGAACCACGGATAGCCGCCGAAAATTTCATCCGCGCACTCCCCGGAAATAGCGACGGTGTGGCGTTTTTTGACTTGAGAGCAATAATAGAGCAGTGAGGAGTCAATATCCGCCATGCCGGGCAGGTCGCGGGCGGTTACCGCGTCGCTGAGCGTGTCGGTGATGATGTCGGTATCCGCAATCAGATAGCGGTGGCGGGAGGAAACGTCCGCGCTTACGCGGTCTACCCAGCGTTTATCCGCGTCGGGCTGAAAACTGCTGCGCTTGAAAAACTTGTCGTTATCCTTATAATCAAAGGAGTAGGTGTCAATCCGCTCCCCCCGCTCAAAGGCGTACTGCCCCGCCGCGATTGCCGTAATAGCACTGGAATCCAACCCGCCCGATAAAAAAGCGCAAAGCGGAACGTCCGCGACAAGTTGGCGCGTAATCGCGTCCCGCACCAGATAGCGCACCTTTTCGGCGGTGTTCGCAAGGTTGTCTGTATGTTCCTCGCTGACAAACTCCCAATACCGCCGTATCGCCATACCGCCGCTGTGAAACCGCATGAAATGGGCGGGCTTTAACTCATAAATATCCTTGAAAACGCCCACCCCCGGCGTGCGTGCCGGCCCCAGGCCGAACACTTCCGCAACGCCGTTTTTGTCAATTACCGCGTCTACCGACGGATGCGCCAGCAACGCCTTGATTTCGGAACCGAAAATGAGTTTGCCGCCGCGCCGCGTATAAAAAAGCGGCTTTACGCCGAACCTGTCCCGCGCCAAAAACAGTGTTTTGTCCTTATCGCTCCACACGCCGAACGCGAAAATACCGTTCAGACGCGAAAGACAGCCCTCGCCCCATTGAATATAACTTGCCAACAGCACCTCGGTGTCCGATTCCGTGGAAAAAACATGCCCCATATGCTCCAACTCGTATTTTAATTCCTTGGTATTGTACAGTTCTCCGTTATACGTAATCACGTATTGGCAGCCGCCCGCGTTTTTTATCATGGGCTGTACGCCGCCCTCCACGTCCACCACCGCCAGCCGCCTATGACCGATTGCCGCCTCGCGGCAAAGCCACAGTCCCGAAGCGTCAGGGCCGCGGCGGGTCAGCGTTTCGTTCATCGCGCCCAGGATTTCATGTTCGTTGGAAAGGTCATTTTCAAAATCAGAGTATCCTACAATTCCGCACATTCTTTTATAAACCTCCTCACCTGTTCAATAATATATATTGATAAATTGTGAAAAATATTATATAATATCATTTAATAGAGAAATAATTTTTGATTCGGTGGAATAATAGACCTTATTACCGCTTGCGGCTTCGGCACGGCGGGTGAGGGAAGGGAGGAAGTTATTATGTCAAAAGAAACAGCGGAACTGCGGGTAGACGGCATGAGTTGCTCACACTGCGAAAACGCGGTAAAAAAGGCGTTGGGCAAAATCCCGGGGGTGTCGTCCGTCAGCGTGAACTTGGACGACGGCACCGTCGCGGTGGAGTATGACGCGTCCACGGCGGACATCGGGCAACTCAAGGCGGCAATCGCCGGGGAGGGGTACGGCGTGATGTAACGGCGGGGAGGGGAACTCCCCCCGCCACTCCACTGAAAAGGAAGTGTTACTATGTCAAAAATAAAAATATTGGCGGTGGACGACGATGTCAATATCTGTGAACTGCTGCGCCTGTACCTCACCAAAGAGGGCTACGAAGTTATCACGGCGCACAACGGAGTGAAAGCAATCGAACTGTTCGCGGCACACGCGCCGTCTGTCGTCATTCTGGATATTATGCTGCCCGGGACGGACGGCTGGCAGGTTTGCAGGAACATAAGGAATATGTCGGAGGTTCCCGTCATTATGCTCACCGCAAAGGGCGAAACTTACGACAAGGTGACGGGCTTGGAACTCGGCGCGGATGATTATATCGTCAAGCCGTTTGAGATGAAAGAACTCATCGCGCGAATCAAGGCGGTGCTGCGGCGGTACGGCGGCGCGGGCGGGGAAATCCGTTCGGTAGTGGAATACGACGGACTTATGGCGGATATTGTAAACCATCAATTGGTGGTCGGCGGCAGGAACGTCGAGATTCCCCCGAAAGAGTTGGAACTGCTGTACTTCCTCGCCTCTAACCCGAACAAGGCGTTTTCGCGCGACCGTCTGCTCAATGAGGTGTGGGGCTTCGAGTTTTACGGCGATACGCGGACGGTAGACGTTCACGTCAAGCGCATCCGTGAAAAAATCGAGGGCGCGGGCAGGTCGTGGGAGTTAAAAACGGTTTGGGGAATCGGATATAAATTCGAGGTGAGTTAAAGTGAAAAGAAGCATTTTCGCGCCCCTAATGTGGTTGAGTTTAACCATTATTTTAGTCAGCGCCGTGGTGATGAGTTGTGTGCATACCGTTCTGATTAACCGTTATATTCTGTCGTCCAAAACCAACACGCTGTTAGAGAGCGCGGAGCGAATCAGTGCGCTTACCGAGGCACTTTCGGGGAATTACAGCCAACAGTTGGAAAATTTTTACATACTAAACCTTGACCTTGTCGCGCAAAGTTCGCAGTCGCATATTATCATCACGGACGTAAAAGGAACCGTCGTTAATTTTTCGACCAAGGCGCGGCGGTTTTTGTCCAACCAAAACATCAGCATTAAGGAGTTCAGCGACGTGCTTTCAGGGCAGAACGTCTATAAAATCGGGCCGTTTAATGATATGTTCGGGCAAAATATGTTTACCGTCGCGGTGCCGGTGGAAATCGGCGGCAAGGTTTACGGCGCGGTGTTTGTCAACTCCCCCGTACCCGATATGTACCGGGATAAATATACCCTGTTTACCATGCTGGCGGTTTCTATATCCGCGTCGTCGCTCGCGGCGTTTATCCTGTCTTACATCATGTCCAAGAACA
>JAIRSR010000154.1 GCA_031255355.1 Clostridiales bacterium | reverse complement strand
ATTTCCGGTAAGTTTCTACAAATCGTTCAACATTCCCGAATACAAGGCGGGGACGGTTACATGGGCGCAGCCGGGTGACGATGAGGGGCGCGTGTACTTCAAAACCACGCGCGAGGAGGTAATCGCCTATGTGGACGCCCTCAAAGCGGCGGGCTTCCGTATTTACGCCAACGATTACGACCGTTTGCAAAAATCAACGTGGAGCGACTTTGACGTATACTTCCCCGAAGTGGGCGGGAAGTACGCGCTGGCGGCGTATTACAGTTTTGAAAATGACGGGAAAGGCGCGATCGCGGAGGGGTATGACGAAAAATCCGGGGAGGAAATTCCGATTGAATACAATTTCTCTATGCGCGTCGCGTCGCGCGGTTTGCCGGAGGGCTTCAACAAAACAGGGCTTTTGACCCCGGTGGGCATTGACGATCACAGCCTAACGCCCGAAAACGCGGAAAAAATCGTATCCCGGGTGGAAACGCTCGGCACACTTTCGGCGGCGTTCACTGTTACGGTCGATTTTCAATATGATTTTGACTTGACCCCCGATTTTGCCAACGCCTACGCCAAGCGGATCATGAGGGCGGCGGAGAGCGCGGCAGACGACAAACGCGTCTATGACGGCATCAAACGGACGGCAATCGACATTGATACCGCTGACAAACCGGGTCACTTCCTGTACACCTATCAGGGCGCGAAATATATGGTGCAATTTATATGGGAGAGCGGCTACGGCGAGGAGTTTAACATAGGCGTTGTAAAATCACAAGAATAGGAGCGGTGGTATGAAAAAAATCATTGCGGCATTGCTCACCGCGCTGTTGATTTTGCCCTCCGCAGCGGTGTTCGGGGCAAGCGGCGGCCGCGAAGTCACGGTAATCCTTGACGGCGGCAAGGGGACCTATGAAGTTTCGTGGCGCGGGGAGGACGACACGCCGCACATGGGCGAAACGAATATCGCGCCGAAAACCACGGTAGCGATTGTGTTTGCGCCTGACGCGGGGTATCAGACGGATACCGTTACCGCGCGGACCTACGGCACGCCGGATTTATCCCCCGTCACGGTGCAGAGGAAAGCCGAAAACACCGTCTCATTCACCATGCCGGACGCAAACGTTGCGGTGAATGTGACGTTTCAGAAAACGGCGGCGGTAAAGCCGGGGAAGTTAAGGATCATAAGGCAGCCGCAACCGCAAACAGCGGAGGCGGGCGGCGATGTTGCCTTTGAGGTCGGGGCGTTGGGCGGCAAGGGCATGACCTTTCAATGGTACGCGGAGGGCGATTTGGGGCTTGGCAAAATCACTAAGGCGGTGAAACTCTCTGACACGCCGGGCAAGGTGAAAGAACCGCCGATCGTTTCCGGTGCGCAGACCAACACGCTGACGCTTCGCGGCGTAACTTTGGCGATGTCAAACACAAGATATTATTGCGCCGTCAGTGACAACAACGCCGTCAGTGACAACAACGCCGTCATCAACAGCGATACCGCCGTTTTACGCGTGGAAAAGCCCGGCGCGGCGGGGAAGCCGCCTGTGATTGTGGGCGATCTTGCGGGCGCGGAGTTTGCCGAGGGTAAGCCGATTGTGTTTACCGTAGTTGCGGAGGGTGACGGCATACTTCACTATGAATGGTCGGTGGCGGGGCAGAGCGGGACGGAGGTGCTGAGCGACGATACCCCCTCCGTCACCATAACCGGCAAAGCGGAATACGCCAAGCACAATGGGCTGTTTGTTTCGGTGCGGGTGGTCAGCGAATACGGCGACGCGGCTTCCGCGCAAGCGGAAATCACGGTAAAAAAAGCCGCAGGGAGTTCCGGCGGGAGTTCCGGCGGCGGTTCGCATACTCCAAGCGTTCCCGCGCAACCGACGCAACCGATACCGTCCGCGCCGCCTGCACAGCCTGTGGTATTCACTGATGTAGCGATTACCGATTGGTTTTATGAAGACGTTTACCACGCGGTAGGCATGGGCGTGGTGAACGGTACTTCGGCGGCGACCTATTCGCCGTACATGAATTTGACTATCGCGGAGGCGATTAAGTTGGCGGCGTGTATTCATCAGAAGCACCATACAGGCGGCGTTACGTTGGCGAACGGTACGGAAAATTGGTATGACGCCTACGTCGCCTACGCCGAGCAAAACGGTATCATTCAACAGGGGGAGTACTTTGACAGGTACAACGATTACGCTGCGCGGGCGGAGTTCGTTTGGATTTTCTATCCCGCGCTGCCCGCGTTGCGTCATGACGATAGAAACAAGATTGCGGAGGGCGCGATTCCCGACGTGGACTTTGACGCGCGGTATTACGGTGTTGTGTACGCGTTCTACCGCGCGGGGATATTGGTGGGGAGCGATTCGCGCGGCACGTTCTATCCCGAACGAAGCATAGAGCGGAGCGAGGTTGCCGCGATTCTTTCAAGAATGATGGATAACGGCAAGCGCAAAACGATTACATTACCGTAAAGGAGTGATTCCTATGAAACCAAGTCAAATCTATTCCAAAACCATGCCGTTTGTCTGGGCAAAACTGCTGCTTCGGCTTGCGGCGGTGGTGATCGCCGCCGTGATTTTCGCGGCGTTAATGGGGATTGCGCGGTTGTTCAACAACGAGGGCGTGTTCGCGATGATGTTCTTGATTTGGCTGTCCGTGACGGGCGTTGTGAACTTCGCGCTCAACCACTACATGGGCTATTTAGTGAAAGCGGGACATATCGCGGTGATTACCGAGGCGGTCGTCAGCGGGCGTGTGCCGAATAACCAAGTGGCTTACGGCAAACAAATGGTAAAGGAACGGTTCGCTGCCTCTAACGTGTACTTCGCGGTGGATCAACTTGTTTCGGGCGCGGTGAAACAGTTGCAAAACGTGCTGGAAAAGGCGGGGAACGCCCTCGGCTTTGTGCCGGGTATGGACGCGGCGGTGAAAATCGGGAAACTGTTTATCGGGATCGCGCTCGGGTATATTGATGAATGCTGTCTGGGATATACGTTCTATAAAAAGGAGCAGGGCGCGTTCCGCACCGCCGCAGACGGCGTGGTGATTTACGCGCAAAACCGAAAGAAACTGCTGAAAGACGCGGCAAAAACCACGGTGGCGGTTCTGGTGCTGACCGCGATTGTTACGCTGGTGTCGTTTTTGCTGTTCGGCATGGTGTTCCGTATGCTCGGGTGGAACGGATTCGCGGCGTTTCTGCTTGCGTGTTTGGTCGCGTGGGCGGTGAAATCCGCGTTTATCGACAGTTATATGATGATAAAAATGATGACCTCCTATATGAGCGAAGCGCCGACTACCGTCATTACCTTTGATTTGTACAGTAAATTGTGCGGATGGTCTGCAAAATTTAAGGAACTGTTCCAAAAAGGGCAAAAGGAATCCCCCGCCCCGCAACCCGCCCACGCGACTGCGGGAATATCCCCCCAAAGCGCGGCGGGAACGGCAACAGTACCCCAAAGCACGGCAGCCGACGGCGATAAACCTGTGTTCTGCGGCGCTTGCGGCGCGAAAAACCCAAAAGACGCGAAATTTTGCGGCGCGTGCAGTAAACCAATGGCGTAACGGCTTATTTTAGAAAAAAACAACGAGCGGCGAAATCGCGACTGCTCATAGGGAAACTTTGTGACCTATACCCCCATTCAAACCGATGCGGAAAATAAAGAGAGATGCTTTCAAATATAAAGAAGGCATCTCTCTTTTTCGAGATTAAAGGTTACAAATAGTACAACCACCTCAAGTGGTTACATTTGGTACAACAATCACAAATTATATATGATATAATTACTGTGGTGGGGGTGGCGGTATGAAAAACCATTCTGCAGATTGTTTTCGTTTCCAACTTGAAATTCTATTAAGGGAAGCTAAGACACAAAAGGCATTGGCTAATAGATTAAACGTATCTGTTAGTTCTGTGAAAAGTTGGCTTGGTGTTCTAAGAATACCAACAATACGTAAATTAGACGCAATTGCAGATAGACTTAAATGTGCTACGTTTGAGTTGATTATGCGGGGATCATTGTCATATAGCTATACAGACCGCAATGATTCACATATTGCTCTTTGTCGAAATTTGAAAAAGCATTTTATTGAGCAACAATGTTTTTCAGTG
>JAIRSR010000026.1 GCA_031255355.1 Clostridiales bacterium | reverse complement strand
CGACGATTACGTGCTTTTGAACGATAAGTCCGCTACCGTCGCTGTAAAAGCGCGTGGTTCCCGCACCATGCTCGCGAAGTTGAACAAAGCGGATATTACCGCGTATGTCGATTTGAACGGCTACAACCAAACGGGGAGTTTTACCATTCCCGTGTCCGTGCGCCTGCCTTATGAGGAGGTGAGCGTGGTGGAAAAGAAGCCATACGGCGTAAACGTGCAGATCGATCAGTTGGTCACGCAGGAATTTCCCGTAACGGTAGAGGTGACAGGGGAACCGCGTGACGGCTTTGAGGTGTACAATTTATCGTCACAGCAATCCACCGTAGAGATTAAGGGCCCAAGCGATTTGGTTACGTCCGTTGAGCGGGTGGTTGCCGCGCTGGACGTTTCCGGCGCGACGGACGACGTCGTCCGCAACCCCGCCCTGATCTGCTACAACACGAATGAGGACGTTGTGGCAAGCAAATACCTCACCCTAACGCCCGACAAACCGGACGTTAGATGTGAGATTCTCAAAAGGAAAAACGTGCCTATCAAGGCGGTTTTGAAAGACTACTCGGGCGGTCACGTTGCAGAGGTTCTGAACAACGGCTATGTTACCGTACTCGCGCGGCAAGAGGTGCTTGATACGGTGACAGAACTGTACACCAAGCCGCTGGACGTTTCGGGAATCGTCGGGGACGCGCAGGTCACGGCGCAAATCGACCTCCCCCCGGGCGTAGTCATTCGTGAGGGCGTGACGGAAGTCACGGTAGGCGTGTCGGTGAGCAGACAATGAAAATCAAGGTAGATAACGTGTTTGCGCCGCTAAGTCACAGCGTTGACGAGGTGTACCGCGACGCGATGCGGCTGTGCGGGATTACCGCGCGGGACGTTGCCGAACAAGGAATTTACAGACGCTCTGTTGACGCGCGGCGGGATACCGTGCGTTTCAACTATTGCGTCTTTTTTGTGTTGCACGGCGGCGCGAAGCCGAACAACCGCGCCGTTGTCCTTGCGGAGGAACCGCCGGAGGATACGGCGGTTGAGAAAGAATTGCCGTACCGCCCGATCATTATCGGAGCCGGTCCGTCGGGGCTGTTCGCGGGCTACTACCTCGCGCTGCGCGGGTGCAGACCGATTTTGTTCGAGCGCGGCGGGAACATTGAAAAACGCGTCCGCGCAACAAGCGCGTTTTTTTCCGGCGGCGCGTTAGATACGGAGTGTAATATACAGTTCGGCGAGGGCGGCGCGGGGACGTTTTCTGACGGAAAACTGACGACGCGCGTCAACGATAAACTGTGCGGAAAGGTTTTGGACATTTTCATTCGCCACGGTGCGCCCGGCGATATTCGCTACCTCGCCAAGCCGCATATCGGGACGGATTTACTGCGCGGGGTCATAGAAAATATGCGCAACTCTATCACCGCGCTGGGCGGGGAAATACACTTCGACAGTCGGTTAGAGGGGCTGAAAATCAAAAACGGCAGGCTGTACTCCGCAACGGTGAACGGCGCGGAACACGATTGCCCCGCGCTGTTGCTTGCCATAGGACATTCCGCGCGGGATACCTATCAAATGCTGTTTGACAGCGGGGTACCTATGGCGGCGAAGCCGTTCGCGGTGGGTCTGCGGATAGAGCATTTGCAGGCGGATATTGACGCGGCGCAATACGGAAAGTTCGCGGGACATCCCGCCCTTGGCGCGGCGGATTACCGCTTGGCGTATAACGGCGCGGAGCGAAAGTGCTTTTCCTTTTGCATGTGTCCCGGGGGAAGCGTCGTCGCGGCTGCGTCGGAGGAGCGCGGCGTAGCGGTCAACGGCATGAGCGGTCACGCCCGAAACGGTACAAACGCCAACAGCGCACTTGTCGTCAACGTGACGGAGCGGGACTTTCACGGCGTATTGGGCGGCATTGCGTTCCAACGGCGGTATGAACGCGCCGCCTACCGCCTTGCGGAGCGTTACCTCGCGCCCGCGCAACTGACGCGGGACTTTTTGGAAAACAAAAAATCCACGCGATTGGGCGGAGTAACGCCGACTTATCCGCTTGGGTACCGCTTCGCGGAACTGCACGGTTGCCTTCCGGAGTTCGTTGCCACGGCGTTGTGCGACGGAATCCGCTATTTTGACCGAAAAATCAACGGCTTTTCGGCGCGGTCGGTTTTGACGGGCGTGGAAACGAGGACTTCCGCGCCTGTGCGGATTCCGCGCGGCGAAACAATGGAAAGCGTAAACGTCAAAGGGCTGTACCCCGTAGGTGAGGGCGCGGGCTACGCGGGCGGCATTATGAGCAGTGCCGTGGACGGCGTCAAAGCCGCGCAAGCGTTGCTGTGCCGCCGCTAACCGCGCGGTTGCGCGTCCTGCTCGTCCAGCCACAGCCGCGCCTCCGCGTCCGAGGGCATACGCCAGTCCGCGCGGGGGGATAGCGTAATCGAGCCGATTTTCGGGCCGTCCGGCATACAGGAGCGTTTGAATTGGTGGTTGAAAAACCTTGTAAAAAAGGTTTTCAAGCAGTTTTTGATATAGGCTTCCTCATACACGCCGTCAAACGCCGTTTTTGCCAAAAACAGAATTTTTCGCGGCGTAAAGCCGCAACGGATGAAATAGTACAAAAAAAAGTCGTGCAAGGCGTAATCGCCTAAGATTTCCTCCGTTTTTTGCGCGATTTTCCCCTCCGCGTCAGCGGGGAGCAGTTCGGGCGATACAGGCGTATCGAGAATATCCCGAATGACCTCCCGCGCGTCCCCCTCTAAAACAGTATCCCCAATCCACGCCGCCAAATGGCGCACCAGCGTTTTTGGTACGCCGCTGTTCACCGCGTACATCGAGATATGATCCCCCGCGTAGGTCGCCCAACCGAGCGCCAACTCCGATAAATCCCCCGTGCCGATGACCAAACCGCCCTCTTGGTTCGCAATGTCCATTAAAATCTGCGTCCGCTCACGCGCTTGCGCGTTTTCAAACGTCACATCGGTAACGTTCACGTCATGCCCGATGTCCTTAAAATGCTGTATACACGCGTTTTTGATGTCAATTTCGCGGGACGTTACGCCAAGGCGCGACATCAGCCGCTTCGCGTTTTCCAGCGTCCTATCCGTCGTGCCGAAGCCGGGCATGGTAACGCCGATTACGCCCTCTCGCGGGAGCCGCAAAATATCCACCGCGCGGACGGAAACCAACAGCGCGAGTGTGGAATCCAACCCGCCGGAAACACCGATAACAGGTGATTTTATTTCGGTGTGGCGCAGTCTTTTGGCGAGGGACAGCGCGAGAATGTCATAAATTTCCCGCATACGCGCGTCCTTGTCCGCGGCGGCGCGGGGGACAAACGGAAAGCGCGAAACGCTTCGCGAAAGGGTCGCGGGGCTTTTTGCCGTCAAGTCGGTTTTTACGATTTGATACGGCGCGGCGTTCGGAAGCGCGGCGGTGAACGTGGTATGCTTTTTTCGGTCTGCTTCCAACCGGTCTAAGTCGATTTCGGAGTAAAACAGTTTACTTTCAAACTCCGATTGCTTTTCGTCCGTCAGCACCGCGCCGTTTTCCGCAATCAGCGCGTGGCCGGAATAAAGGGTGTCCGTGGTGGATTCCCCGATGCCCGCCGATACAAACACATAGCCGCAATGCGAAGTGAAACTACGCTGTTTCACCAGCATTTTTCTGTACGCGCTTTTGCCGATGACCGCGTTGGTCGCCGAAAGGTTAAAAATGACGTTCGCGCCGTGCAGCGCGTGGAACGCGGAGGGCGGGACGGATGCCCACATGTCCTCGCAGATTTCTACCGCGATTTTCAGCCTGCCGCAGTCAAAAATCAAATCCGACCGCAACGGAACAGTCTGCCCGAGGAGCGTGACCTCATTGCGAATCGCGTCCTTGCCCGAAAAGAACCACCGACCCTCGTAAAATTCGCCGTAGTTCGGAATGTAGGTCTTTGGAACCACGCCAAGCAACTTCCCCTTGTGAAGCACCGCCGCGCAGTTGAGCAGGTGTGCGCCGTCGTATACGGGAAGCCCTACAATACTGACGAGGTCTAACGCGCTTGTCTGTTCCGCGATGTTGCCAAGGCTCTCATACGCTCCGTCCAACAGCGTTTTTGAAAAAAACAAATCGCCGCAACTATACCCCGTAACGGAAAGTTCGGGGAACACCACCGCCCCCGCGCCGTTGTCATAACTTTCCCGAATCAGACGGACAATTTCGCCGCCGTTAAACCGCGTGTCAGCGGCGGCGCATAGCGGTACCGCCGCCGCAACCCTCACAAACCCTAAATCGTAATCCATATCAATTCCCCCTGTTAGGTTTTACAACAACAACTACTACTGTACATTATACCATAATTATATAAAAAATAAAGACCTATCTCACTTTGATTTTGAATTTCCTGTAAATATCAAGTCAAAGCAAGTGTTTTCCCCCCTGTTTCACCATATTTTACACGGTAAATGCCGTAGAAACGACGAAAGGAAAAATTTCCCAAACCCGCCGCAGGCGGCATTATTATTTCGCGGGTATAGATTGCCGTAAAACTGCTAAATATATTGTTGCGGGGTGATAACGGTGCATAGTACGGGCGGCGAAAAAATCATTTTTGTCAATACCGACGACGCGGAGTCAGTCAGTACGCTAAGCAACCGAAAGGCGTATGTGATTACCTACGGCTTCAACAGCAAAGCGACCATTACAGCGTCCAGCGTGAACGACAGTCACATGGTGCTGTGTCTGCAACGCGCCATCGTCGATTTGCGCGGCAACGAAATCGAGCCGCAGGAATTTTCGGTCGCGCTCACCGGCGTGTATCAGCCGGAGGCCGTTATGCTCATCGTGTCCGTCGGCATTGTCAGCGGCGT
>JAIRSR010000239.1 GCA_031255355.1 Clostridiales bacterium | reverse complement strand
GCTTCGCCGTTTTCGCCGTCGCGCCCCGTGCTCGCCCTGACGAACGATAAAAAGCGGGCACTTTCCACGCTGAGAATCAGTTTAAGTCATCTGACCACCACGCGGGAACTCGAGGAGTTTATGAACATATTCCGCGCGTGTTACCGCGAACATTCCAAATAAAGGCGGCGGGGGGACTGTTATGGAACGATACAAGGCGGTTGAGGAAAGTATCGTCACGGCGTTTCGCGAAACGCTGTGGGAAAAATTCACGGCGGGGGTAGAACAATACGCCCTCATTCAAGACGGTGATAAAATCGCGGTCTGTGTTTCCGGCGGCAAGGATTCCATGCTGACGGCGAAGTGCGTCCAAATGCTGCAACGCCTCGGCAAGCCCCGCTTTGACGCGGTGTTTTTGGTGATGAACCCGGGCTATAACGATATCAACCGGCAAACCGTGACAGACAACGCGCAACTGTTACATCTGCCGATTCATATGTTTGAAACGCGGATTTTCGATATTGTGGCGGGGACAGACCGCTCCCCCTGTTACCTGTGCGCCAAAATGCGGCGGGGGTATCTGTACGGCAAGGCGCGGGAACTCGGGTGCAATAAAATCGCGCTCGGGCATCATTTTGACGACGTGGTGGAAACCACGCTGATGAGTATGCTGTACAGCGGCGAGGTCAAGACCATGATGCCCAAACTGCACAGCGCGAACTTTGGCGGCATGGAACTGATTCGCCCGATTTACGCGGTAAAAGAGGCGGATATTCTGCGTTGGAAATCCGCAAACGATTTGACTTTTATCCAATGCGCTTGCCGTTTTACGGAAAATTGCGCGTTCGGCGGCAGCGGCGGCGGTACCAAGCGTGAGGAAATGAAAACGCTCATCAAACGCTTGCGGCGGTTGGATTCGCGCATTGACGAAAATATATTTGAAAGTACGCATAACGTTGCTTTGGATTCCGTCATCGGCTACCGCGACCGCGCCGGGCGGCATTGCTTTTTAGACGCGTATTGACGCGCCGTCCGCAGGTTTGCGGAACAGATACCGAAGCATAAACGCGCCGCATACCGCCAGCAACGGCACGACAGGCACGGCGTACCGCTCCACGGGGATAAACAGCAGTTGAAAGCCGACGTTCAACACAAGGAACAGGGTAATCAAACGTATTTCCTTTTTGAAAAACGCCGTAAGCATACCCAAAGCGCCGCTGACGATAATGAAAAAGTGCAGTAAGTGCAACGACGCGAGGTACATTTTCCCTTGCTGAATCCAATAATCCTGCCGCCCGAAAATGATATTGATTTTGCCGATTGTATACCATTTGACCGTGCCGAGCGGGTTGGTCAGCAAATGTTTGAGAATCAGTTTGATGCCGTCCGCCGTTTCGTTGTCCGTCGGCGGCAATTCGGTGTAATTTTCTATAATACCGTAATAAAACGGATTTGTTTGCGTGCATAAAAAGATGAATTGACGCAAGGTGACGCAATTCCTAATCCACCACGGCAGCATGAGCGTGACAAAACCCGCCGCGAAAATGCCGAACCGCGTCAGAGCGGCGCGTTTGCCGGGTTTGTCGGTGAAGTAGTGGTACAGATAGGGCAAGGGCAATAAAATAAAGATGAGCGGACGCACAAGAATCGCTCCCGCCGCAAGCAGCCCCGCCGCGAAGTGCGGCGCGAGGCGTTTTTGTTCCAGCGCGGTCAGTTGTACAAGGAAGTAGAGCAAAAACATAAAAATGTACAGCGTTTCGGTCAGCAAAAAGCGGCTGTAGAAAATCAACGGCGGATAAAACGCGACCATCACCGCCGCGATCAGCCCGGTCAGACGGTCTGAAATTTTTTTGCCGATCAAAAACACCAAAAAAATACTGATTGCGGACAAAACCGCCTGTATGATTTTCACATACAATACCGACCGTGCACCATGCCCGAACACCGCGTAAATCAACGCCAAAAACAGCGGGAAGCCCGGCGTAACATAGGCGTTTGGCTCGCCGTCCGTCATGTATCCGAAAACGCCCCGCTCCACTAAATTCACCGCCATTTGGCTGTAATAATACTCGTCATGCCCTAACTCCGTCCCCAAATGCAGGTTGGTGAAATTCACGTGGTACGCGAAAATCAGCCGATAGTATAAGCCGGCTAAAACAATCACCGCCACCACCGCGCCGAACAACACGCGGCTGCCCTTTAACTTCGCAATCAACTGTTTCATACTTCCCCCTTTTAGACCCTGTCTAAAATTTCAACATGCCCTCCGCGATAAGTTTTATACAGGCTCTTAGACCGATTCTTCTAAAATTTTTGCGCTTCGCTCGATAAAATCAGAGAGTTCCTCCGTGGACAGCGACGCGTTGCACAGCCGCGCGAGGTCATAAATCTGCTTGCACACCAAGTTCTGCTTTTCGTCGTCCATACCCGCGATTTCCCCGATAATTTTACTTTCCGAATTTAGCACCAGCGTAAGCGGTTCCGGCATACCCGCCGCGCCAAACATGCGGGAAACATCCCGCATTCTGCGCGTCTGCTCCTCCTGCGCGATCAGCGCGGGAAGCGCGGTTTTCAACGGCGATGTGGTGATTTTAAGCATTTCGCCGCCTACGATTTTTTGGAAAATCCCAATCAACGCCTCGTCGTCGGCGGTCTGTTCGGGCAACGTATCCACGCGCGTGAACCGCCACTGCTCCCGCATTTCAAGGAAACTGATAAAGTGAACGTCAATCACGTGCGGGAAGATCAAAGCCTTGCGCCCCTCCTCTTTCAGCAGTTTGACGTATTGCGCCTGCTGTCCCTCGTTGGTGACATAGGTGAACGTTTTGTCATTTTCCTCCGCGTACTCCGTCAGCGATACATAATCGCCGTCCGTCGTTTTCGCTTGCATAGCGGGTTTTAACTTTTCGTAGAATTTTTCGTCATTCATACAGCCGTATTCAATGAACGGCGCGATGTCCGTCCAATATTTGTCATAACTTTCCCTATCGTCTTTCCGCATAGAAATCAATTTATCCGCGACCTTGCGTGTGATATGCGCGGAGATTTTAGACACCGTACCGTCGTTTTGCAGCATACTCCGCGACACGTTGAGCGGCACGTCGGGGCAGTCGATGACACCTTTGAGCAGCATCAAAAATTCGGGAATCACCTCTTTGATGTTGTCCGCGACGTACACTTGGTTGTTGTACAGTTTGATTTTGCCCTGCGCCGAATCCAATTCGTGGGTCAGTTTGGGGAAATACAAAATCCCTTTCAGACGGAACGGAAATTCAACGTTTAGGTGAATCCAGAACAGCGGGTCGTGCATATCGCTGAAAATTTTGTGGTAAAATTGCGTATACTCCTCGTCCGTGCATTCCGAAGCGGGTTTCGTCCACAGCGGCGCGGTATCGTTGACGCTTTTTTCCTCATTGTTCAGATAAATTTCATACGGCAGGAAACCGCAGTATTTCAGCAGAACGGAACGCAACCGTTCGGCAAGCAGAAAGTCCTCGCTGTCCTCGCCGATATGCAGGACGATTTTTGTACCGTGCGCCGTCCTGTCGCTGTCCGTTATGGTGTAATCCGTCCCGCCGTCGCACCGCCACAGCACGGCGGGCGCGTCTTGGTAGGACTTCGTTTCAATTTCCACCGTACGCGCGACCATGAACGCCGAGTAAAATCCAAGCCCGAAATGCCCGATAATCTGATTCTGCTCGCTGTTGTCCTGATACTTCTCTAAAAACTCCTCCGCGCCGGAAAACGCAATCTGATTGATGTATTTTTTAACTTCGTCCTCCGTCATGCCAATGCCGTTGTCGGAAATTGTAACGGTTTTCGCCTCGCTGTCGCATACCACGTCCAAGCGCGGCGTTTCGGCGTACTCCGCTTCGCCCAACGCGCTTAACTTGCTCAACTTCGTGATCGCGTCACAACCGTTTACCACAAGTTCCCGCAGGAAGATATCCTTATCCGAGTAAAGCCATTTTTTGATGATGGGGAAAATATTTTTCGTGTTTACCTTGATACTGCCCTTACCGCTCATGAAAAAACCTCCGTTTGAAATAGTATGCCCGACGGCGCGGCACACGCCGCCGCGCGGACAGGTCTATTTTAACAAAATAATATTTTGGTGTCAATACGATAACGCAAATTTCATCGGCAAAAACGCGCGATATAGTCAACAAGAGCCGCCGCGAAGCATCGTCCCGTTTCCACGGCGGCATCCGGCGAAAATACATTGCCCGCCTCGCCGAAGTACGCGGTTTCCACCGTCGCCGCAATCTCGTTGCGCGGCAGAGCGTTCATAAACGCGCTGAACGTGGGCAAGTCCGGTTGGTTCCAATCAAACCCGGGCGGGCAGTCATTTTTTGCGGAATACGCGAACGCGGCTTTGGTGATGTGTTGTTCAAAAAGATGCCCGAAGCGGTTCAAAGCGTCCACCTTTTGAAAGTTGTTTTGAACGACAAATACCTTATCGTCACGGCCTCCGCAATGCCCCGGCGCGTGGAAGTCAAAGCCGAAAGCGGTATCCCGCGCGAGTGCGCGGCGGCGAATCGCGTCTACTGATTTGTAGATAGAGGGAGCGTTCGGGGTGTAGTCCCTGTTGTGGTCGTGGGGGTTGCGTCCCTTGCCTTGGTCGCCGTCGATGACTCCGTCATAGTCCGCGAACGGTACGCAAAACACGGAATAGTCCTTCGGCAAACGTTGCGAAAGTGCCGCCAACACGCCCTCTAATACGTAATTCCCCGTAGATTCACAGGCGTGGTGACGCGCCGTCAAAATGATTTCCCTGCCGCCGCCCCCGAACGTGACATACGGCACGGTTCTTTCTTTTTCGGAAAGGCAAAGGCTTTTCACTTCCAGCGCGTTCGCGGCGGCAAACGCGGCGAACCGCGCGGGGTGGTACAGCATATGGTGGGCGAAGTATACCTCGCGTTCCTCGCCGGAAAAAGTGTAGGTAAAGCCGTCCGCGCCGTCACTGCCGCCAAGCCAGCGCCATTCCTTTAAGTCGTAACTTACGGCGGGCCCCCAATACCCTACACAGCATTTTCCGTCAAAATCAAACTTTATGGTCTTGCCGTGCGCGTTTTTTACGCAAAACGCCCAATAAAACCAGTCGCCGCCGTCCCGCAAGTCGGGTGTGAGCCGCGCCTCGTTCGCGGAAAGAGAGAGAATCTTGATGTTGCCGCCGCAAAATTTATCCGTTATTGCAATTTCGTTCCGATTCATATGCCGTCCTCCGTTTCGTTTTTGAAGTATGGTAAGCGGAAAAGTTTGCCGTTACGCCGTTTCAGCCCCGCAAACGGCGGGGCTGAAACGGCGTAACAAGCGTTTTTGTTCCAACGCAAACGCGATACGATTCACAATACTGTTATTGAAGTTCGTTAATACTGATTTTCCTCGTATGCTGTGTATGGAACCATTCCTTTTTATTCTTGTTCATCACGCCGACGACGGCAATCGGCACCCACGTGAGCGTATAGACCGTATAGGCGAGGTATCCCCAAAGGGTTTTCTTAGAAATTTTCTTTTCCACAATCAGCACAAACGGCGTCCAGCAGAATTGCAGAATCACGATAAAATTCCACACGCCGGAGGGAACCATGCCCCAAATCACCAGATTGCTGTCGGGATACGCGGTCTGAAGCCACGCCATAGCGGTAATCGCGCCCATCGTGATGATGCGGAGCGGTTGGAGCAGATAAACCGCGCAATCGAACGGCGCCAACTTTTTCTCTGACAACGCCTTTTGCGCCAACTTCCAAATAAACCGGCACGCTACGTCGGCATGTCCCTGCATCCAGCGCACGCGCTGCTTCCACGACTGCGAAAGCGTCAGCGGCTTTTCGTCATACACGATCGCGTCATTCGCCCAGCCGACCTTGATGTCGTTCAACGCCAACTTCATAGTGAACTCCATATCCTCCGTCAAACAGGTCGCGCCCCAACCGATGTCCTTTAACACGTCAATATCAACCGAAAAGCCCGTCCCGCACAGTTGACAGCCCAAATTTAGGTTTGCGCGTGACTGTTGGAACAAGCGGTTGACCGTCCAAAACGCTATGGAGTAGGAATAACTAATCCACGAATCGCCCGGGTTTTTGCTGTCGATATACCCCTGCACCACTCTGGCACCCTTGTTATGCTGTCTGTTGATTTGCCTTAGAAAATCCCGATCCGCTATGTTGTCAGCGTCAAAAACAACCACCGAGTCGAATTTCCTGTCCATTTTGAAAATCTTGTCAAACATCCACTCCAGCGCAAAACCCTTGCCGGCAGCCCTCGTGTCGCACCGCTCAAACACCGTTGCGCCCGCGCCGCGCGCAATCGCCGCGGTTCGGTCGGAACAGTTGTCCGCAATGACGAAAATTTCATAATTTTCCTCCGGATAATCCAGCCTTTTCAAACTGTCAACCATGTTTTCAATGACAAGTTCCTCGTTATGCGCCGCCACCAAAAGCGCGTAATTCCGAAACCTCGCATCGTCGGGCTCCGATTCTCTGCGCGGAATAAAACTGAAGATTGATATGACAAAGTAGTAGGCGCCGAGCAATAAGAAAAGAATCTGAACCAGATAACTGACCGCCGAAAAGATTGAAATGTCAGACACCTGAACACCCCCCATATATTTTTGTTAATATTGTATAAAATCAGTTTTGGTTTTTTGTATTTTAATACCAATAACTAATATACAGTATTTTGAACAAAAATGCAAGAGTTATTTTGAAATTTTTTATTTTTTTGATTTTTTTTGAAAAAACGCTCCGCTCACTACTGTTTTCTACGCTGTCGGGAACCTTGATTTGAGAATTTACTCTTTGTTATTTTATTATATGCTGTGAAATTGAGGGATTTAACTGATAAAAACGTAAAAAAACTTGCAAAAACGCAAAAAACTTGCCAAAAGAGTTTAGTGGTTTTATAATAGATTTGTTCGTCTGTGGGTGGAGTGGTGGGTAGGGATAGAGGTAAGGTTTGGGAGGGTCTTTTTTAGGTAGTATGGATTGGTTGGTGGGGATAGAGGTAGGTTTGGAGAGGCTATTCTTTAG
>JAIRSR010000234.1 GCA_031255355.1 Clostridiales bacterium | reverse complement strand
AGGCGGAAATCACGATCCCCGCGTCCGCGCCCGTATGCCGCGTCAAAAACGCGATCGCGGGCGTAGGCGCCACGCCCACGGGAACCGCTTGCGCCCCCGCCGCGCAAATCCCCGCCGCGATTGCCGCTTCCAGCATGTCGGAGGAAATCCTCGTATCCTTGCCGATCACAATTTTCGCCTTGCGGTTCGTTTCCCGCGTTAGGACAAACGCGCCCGCCCGCCCGAGGTTGTACGCCAAATCGGCGGTAAGCCCGTCGTTTGCGATTCCCCTCACGCCGTCCGTTCCGAACAGTCTTCCCATGCAGTTGCCCCTCCCTCTTGAAAATAGCATACCATAAAAATTCAAAGTATAATAGACCTGCCCGCGCCCCCTCACGCGGCGGCGAAAACGGTATTTTTAAGTGCAGGTCTGCTATCTATTATATCATTCTGTTATGAAAAAAACAAGTAAAATTTAGAATAAGGCACGCGCGAAAAATCCTCCGCAATGCCGCCGTGAGTTCCGACAGGCATTACAGTTTCCACTGAATCGGCGCGATTCCGTGCGCGGTTAAAATTTTATTCGTTTCCGAAAAATGCTTGCAGCCGAAAAACCCGCCCGACGCGGAAAGCGGGCTGGGGTGCGGCGCGGTAAGCACGTAATGGGCTTTGTTGGTAATCAGCGTCTGTTTTTGCTGTGCCGGTCTGCCCCACAGCAGGAACACAATCGGCGTTTCCCGCGCGTTGAGCGTCGTAATCACGCGGTCGGTAAACACCTCCCACCCCTGTTTGCTATGCGAAAACGCCGCGCCCCGCCGCACGGTAAGTACCGTGTTGAGCAGCAGCACCCCTTGCCGCGCCCACGGCGTAAGGTCGCCGCCGTTCGGGAGTTCCGCGCCCGTGTCGCTTTGCAGTTCCTTAAATATATTGACCAGTGACGGCGGGGGCGGCGTACCCGCTTGGACGGAAAACGCCATACCATGCGCCTGATTCGGGTTATGGTACGGGTCCTGCCCTAAAATCACCGCCTTAACGTCGCTGTAGGACGTGGTTTTCAGCGCGTTAAAAATATCGTTCATGTGGGGATACACGGTATACGACGCGTATTCCCGCTTCAAAAATTGCCGCAGCCGCAAATAATATTCCTTGGTGAACTCCTCCGCTAACATGCCGTCCCACTCATTATCAAAACATACCATGTGCATCCTCCTCCGCTTACCGATATGTTACCACAGAACGGCGCGAAAGTAAATAGCGCGGCGGGGGATTTTTCACGGACAATCCCCCCGCGCGGACAAACCCGCTATAGACAAAGCGGAAAATTTGATGTAATATATAAGGTAGGTGATGAAAATGAAGGTAAAATCAGTATTTTTTTGTAACGAATGCGGATACGAATCCCCAAAGTGGCTGGGGAAGTGTCCCGCTTGCGGCGCGTGGAACAGCATGGTAGAGGAAAAAATCAAGCCCGATACCAATAGGAACTCCGCAAAATCCTCTTTCGCGGGGGAAAAGGCAGTCCCGAAAACGTTAAATGACATCGCGTCCGACGCGGAGGCGCGTATTGAAACGCGCATTTCCGAATTAGACAGGGTACTCGGCGGCGGCGTGGTCAAAGGCTCTTTGGTGTTGGTGGGCGGCGACCCCGGCATCGGCAAATCGACGCTGTTATTGCAAATGTGCGAAACGCTGAAAACGAGCGGCTGTATTTTATATGTATCCGCCGAGGAATCGGATAAACAAATCAAAATGCGGGCGGAACGGCTTGCCGTCCGCAATCCGCGCCTGCTGCTCCTTGCCGAAACGGACTTGGACGGCGTATGCGACGCGATTCACAGTCACAAGCCGGACGTGGTCATTATAGATTCGGTGCAGACGGTGTACAGCGGCGGCATTTCCTCCGCGGCGGGGAGTGTGAGCCAAGTGCGGGAAGTCACCGCAACGCTGATGAGCGTCGCCAAGGGGAGCGGTACCGCCGTATTCATTGTGGGGCACGTCACCAAAGAGGGCGCGATTGCCGGGCCGAAAGTGCTGGAACATATGGTGGATTGTGTGTTGTACTTCGAGGGGGAGCGGCACCAATTCCATCGCATATTACGCGCCGTAAAAAACCGCTTCGGTTCCACAAACGAAATCGGGGTATTTGAAATGACGGATACCGGGCTGCAAGAGGTGCGCAATCCCTCATTGATGTTACTTTCGGGACGGCCTGAAAACGTCAGCGGCTCCTGCGTCATCTGCACCTTGGAGGGGACGCGCCCCATGCTGGCGGAAGTACAGGCGTTGGTTTCAAAATCCAACTTCCCCGCGCCGCGCCGTATGTCCACGGGCATTGACTATAACAGGGTTTGCTTGCTTATGGCGGTGCTGGAAAAGCGCGTAGGCTTTAACCTTTCGACGCAGGACGCGTATGTGAACGTAATCGGCGGCATTAAGATCGACGAGCCGGCGGCAGACCTCGGCGTGGCACTCGCGATTGCCTCCGGGTACAAGGACGTTACCATTCCGAACAACGTCCTCGCGATTGGCGAGGTCGGTCTGACCGGGGAAATCCGCGCGGTGAACTCGATCGGCAAGCGGATTGCGGAGGGCGCGAAACTTGGCTTTGGCATAATTTTAGTCCCCTCGGGGAATACTAAGGGCGTCACCGCGCCGGAAAATGTGAAACTACACCACGTCGCCAATTTGCGCGAAGCGTTAAATATTTTTTGACATTTCATGAAATTAGTAGTATAATTAGTATAGACCTATCCGGCAGACGAAGGCGCGGCGGCGCAAGCGGTATTTTTCCGCCCACGCTTCGTCAGCCGGACGGATTGCAGGCAATCTTGGAAAATCCATATCATTCGGGTTTGCCGGTGCGCAACAAAACGTTCATTCAATTTGGAGGGAAAGGCTAATGTATAATATAGGTGACAAAATAGTGTACCCTATGCACGGCGCGGGGATCATCGAGGCGATCGAAGAGCAAAAGTTCTTCAAGCAACGGCAGTCATACTATATCATGAAAATGCCTATCGGGGATATGAAAGTCATGATTCCGGTAAACAACACAAAGGAAATCGGAATCCGAAATATTATAGACAACGCGACCGCCTGTGAGGTAATCAACACGTTCAAACGCCTAAAGGCGGATACCAACGACAATTGGAATAAGCGTTACCGTGAAAATATGGTGAAAATCCGCTCGGGCAACATTATGGAGGTCTTGGGCGTGGTGAAATCCCTCATGCTCCGCGAAAAAGGGCGGGGGCTGTCCACCAGCGAACGGAAAATGCTCAACAACGCGAAGCAGATTTTTATTAGCGAGTTGGTGCTTGCGCAGGTGGCGGTGCATGACGAAATCGAAAGAACGTTAGAAGCGATTATCGAGGAGGAAATTACCCGAGGGCGAACGCAGGCGCAAATTTAGCGCATGGATAACATATATTTCATACGGCAAGGGACGGCGTTTGCCGTTCTTTTTTTTTGCGCGCAAAGGCATATATGCGGGATTGTTCAGCCGCGCTCTATCACAAAACCCTATTTTTTTCATAAGATATATTAAGATATATTAGATTTCAAAGTGGAGGTTATAGACTTGGATAAAAAATTTCTTGTTTTCGGAGGGGATTTACGGCAAATAAACGTTGCGAATATGCTTGCGGAATATGGCTGCGCCGTCAACGCGTGCGGCTTTGGCGATACGCCGGAACTCAGCGCGGAAGTGGAATATTTTGACTGTTGGCGCGACGCGCTCGGCGGGGTGAGTGCCGTGGTGCTGCCTTTGCCTTGCTCGACGGATCACGAAACCGTCAACATGCCGTTATCGGCGGAAAAGATTTTAATTGCGGATTTGTTTCAGGCGATGAATAAAAACCAGATTATACTCGCGGGAAAGGTTACGGAAAAGGTGCGGCAACTTGCCCTAATGTATAATATATACATAGCCGATTACTTTGAACGTGAGGAATTAACCGTACTGAACGCCGTCCCCACCGTCGAGGGCGCGGTGCAACTCGCTATGGAGGAAACGCCCGTCACACTGCGCGGAAGCAAGTGCTTGGTGCTGGGCTACGGACGGATCGGGAAACTGCTCTCTAAAACGCTGTACGCCTTGGGCGCGGACGTTACGGCGTCTGCAAGGAAACTTTCCGACCTCGCGTGGATTAAAATACAGGGCTTCACCGCCGCGCAAACATCGGAAATCGCGGAAGTCATTCCCGCGTGTGATATTATTTTCAACACGATACCGTGTATCGTGCTGGACGAAAGCGCGTTGGCGCGGGTGCGTCCCGACGCGCTCATTATCGACCTGGCAAGCAAGCCCGGCGGGGTGAACTTCGACGCGGCGGCGCGGCTGGGGATCAAAGTGATTTGGGCGTTGTCACTGCCGGGAAAGGTCGCCCCCATAACCGCAGGCAGGATTATCACGGATACCCTCGTCAATTTAGCGGAAGAATTGGGGGTGTAGCATGTGACGTTAGAAAACTTAAACATCGGGTTCGCCGTTACCGGCTCGTTTTGCACGATCGCCGAAGCCATGCCGCAGTTGGAGGCGCTCGTCAGCCTTGGCGCGGAGGTCACGCCGATTGTATCCGAAATCGTCTATTCCACCGACACGCGCTTCGGCAAGGCGGCGGCTTTGATTTTGCGGATCGAGGCGATTACCGGCAAAAAAATCATCAATTCCATAAGCGGCGCGGAGCCTATCGGCCCGAAAAAACTGTTGGACGCGCTTGTCATTGCGCCGTGTACCGGGAACACGCTGTCGAAACTCGCGAACGGGATCAATGATACCACCGTCACAATGGCGGCAAAGGCGCATTTGCGCAACAAGCGGCCGTTGGTGATTGCCGTATCGACCAATGACGGTCTGGGCTTTAACGCGAAAAACCTCGGGCTGTTGATGAACAGCAAAAATATCTACTTTGTTCCGTTCCGTCAGGACGACGCGTTGAACAAGTCCAATTCCGTTATAGCGGAAATGACGCTGATTCTCCCCGCGCTGTCAGCCGCGCTAAACGGTGAGCAATTACAGCCGGTCTTACTGTAACCACGGCGGGGCGGGGGATAAAAAAATTTGTGGGATCCCCGCAAAGCGACGACCGAAACAGGCGGTAACGGAATTGCCGGATTTCCCGCAAAAATAAAAAAACCACGGATTCGCGGCGAAACCGTTGGCGAAAGATTTTGCAAAAACAGCGGTAAAAATATCAATGAAAATGCGGACGAAAAATTCAAAGATAAATCTATGGTGATGTGTTCAAAATGGTAATTTTCTTGAAAAAAATAAAAATCCCTGCGGTTTGACTGCATGTGTTTGATACATAAAAGTCAAACCGCCGCTTTTTTCTATGGAGGCGCCACCCGGATTTGAACCGGGGGATAAAGGCTTTGCAGGCCTCTGCCTTACCACTTGGCTATGGCGCCAAAACAAAAGACGCGATACGCGTCTTAAATGAATACTAATC
>JAIRSR010000140.1 GCA_031255355.1 Clostridiales bacterium | reverse complement strand
TCACGCCGCCATCGATGAAATCATCGGTGATTTTGACGCGGCGGCGACGGACGAAGGCGCGTTGAAGCCGAAAGTCGGCGTGGTGGGCGAGATTCTTGTGAAATTTCATCCCGACGCGAACAACAACGTTGTCGGCGTGATTGAGCGCGAGGGCGGGGAAGCGGTGGTGCCCGGTCTGATTGACTTTTTGCTGTACTGCCTTTACAACACCAATTTCAAGCGGGACCACCTCGGCAAAAGCGCGGCTTCGGCGTTCGTGAGCAACGCGGCAATCGCGCATATCGAGCGGTACAGGCGGTATATGAAGCAGGCGCTCGGGCGAACGCCCCGGTTCGCGGCTTACGCGCCGGCGCGGATTTCGGAACTCGCGAAGTCCGCGGAGGGTGTGCTGCAATTAGGCAATACCACGGGCGAGGGTTGGTTTTTGACCGCCGAAATGTTGGAACTTTTACATAACGGCGTGCCCAATATTATTTGCGTTCAGCCTTTCGCGTGTCTGCCGAATCACGTGACGGGCAAGGGCGTGATCAAGGAACTGCGGCGGCGGCACCCGCAAGCGAATATCGTCGCGGTGGATTACGACCCGGGCGCGAGTGAGATTAACCAAATTAACCGGATCAAACTGATGATGAGCGTCGCTTGGGAACATACCGCGCGGGAAAAAGAGGGGATTAAGCAACGCGCAAAGGCGGCATTGTATGGAGAGCCTGTCTGAATGATTGAATTTCGGAGGATAACGCTGTGAACAAAGCGGAACTAAAGACCTTTGCGGTATCGGCGCGGAAGTTGCTGGTCAACGCCGCGATTTCTCGTTCCGGCGGGGACGGTACGGACGGCGCGGAACGCGCGGCGTACCTGTGGTTCGCGCGGTTCACCGCGTTGCGCTGTATGGAGGCGGGAGGGTATCTTCCGCGTGATTTGCCGAATACCAAGGAAAATTTTGCCGCGCTTTGCGATTGGCTCGGCGGGATTATGCCGGAAATATTCCCTGTATTTCCCGGGAAATATTCCGCGTCCGCTATGCCGTATGACGCGTTGGCGGCGTTGGCGGCACAGGTCGGCGCGGAGTGGTTCGCGCGGCAGGAGGTCGTCGGCTGGCTGTATCAGTATTACAACGGCGAAGCCAAGGAACAGGCGTTCGCCCTTTTGCGGGACGGCGGGAAAATTCTAAAGGCGCATTTAGCCGCCGCGACGCGGGTGTTTACGCCGGAGTGGATTGTGAAATATTTGGTGCAAAATTCGCTGGGCGCGGTTTACGCCGCAAGCGGCGGGTGTACGGACGGTTGGGAGTACTACGCGGACGGTGCGCCGCAGCCCGCGCCCGTAACGGCGGCGACGCGGATTACGCTTGCGGACCCTTGCGTGGGCTGCGGGTTTATTTTGCTGTACGCCTTTGACGTGTTTATGGAAATTTACTTATCGGAGGGGTGGGACGCGGAGGAAGCCGCCGTCAGTATTTTACGGAATAATTTGTACGGTATGGACATCGACGGCGACGCTTGCGGCATGGCGCGGTTTGCACTGATGCTCAAGGCGCGGCGGTACGGCGCGGCGGTTTTTGACCGGGTGAAAACGCTCAATATCATTGCCATTCGCGAGGACGGCGGTTTGTTCCGCAACGCGGGGGAATACGGCAGTTTGGCGCGGGTCGGCGCGGTGCCGGAGGGGTACCCCCTCGCGAAACAAGCGGAACTGCTGTCGCGCCAATATGACGTTGTAGTGACCAACCCGCCCTATATGGGCAAGAAAAGCCTGAGCGCACCGCTGCGGGAGTTTTTGGACGCGCGTTACCCGGCGGGGAAGTCGGAATTGTACGCGGCGTTTATCGTCGCTTGCGCGGAAATGACGCGGGAGGGCGGCGTATGCGCGATGGTGACGATTCACAGTTGGATGTTCCTCAGTTCGTTCGAGAACCTCCGCGCCTACGTTCTGGAACGGACGACGATTGCTTCCGTAGCGCATACCGGGGCGGCGACTTTTGAAACGCTGAACGCGTTCAACGCCCTTGCCGCCGCTTTTTGTCTGATTCAGGGGCGGCGGCGGGACGCGCCCTCGGTGTTTATACGGCTTACGGAGTATTATACCGCGCGGGACAAGCCCGCGAATTTTCATAACGCGGAAAACCGCTACGTTCTGGAGCAAGACGCGTTCAACAGCCTGCCGAAACGCCCGTTTATTTATTGGATTTCGGAAAATGTCAGGCGGGCGTTTCGGGAACATAAGCCGCTCGGAGACTACTGCGCCCTGCGGCAAGGGCTTGCCACCGGGGACAACGGCAGGTTCGTGCGCCGTTGGTACGAGGTGCCGCGTGAGGAAATCGCGTTCGGCTGCGCGGACGTTGCGGAGTTTCACCGCAGCGGCAAGAAGTACGCGCCGTATAACAAGGGCGGCGGGTATCGGAAGTGGTACGGCTGTAACGAGTTCGTTATCAAATTTGACCGGGAACATTACGCGCTTTTGTCGAAATCGGGCAACTGTTTGCCGTCGCGCCGGTTTTACTTTCAAGAGGGGATTACGTGGTCGCTGTTCGGGTTTGAGAATTTCAGCGTCCGCTGCAAACCGCGCGGCTTCGTGTTCGACGTGTCCGGCGCTTCGGCGTTCCACGGGGACGACGCGAAGTATATCCTCGCGTTTCTGGCGAGCAAGGTTGCGTTTTTGTTCCTTTCCGCTGTCGCGCCGACGGTTAATTTCCAAGTGGGCAACGTCGCCGCCTTGCCGCTGATTATTGACGAGAGCAAACGGGCGCGGATCGAGCGGGCGGCGAGTGAGAACATCGCGCTGTCCAAAGCGGATTGGGATAGTTTTGAACTGTCGTGGGATTTTGCCGTGCACCCGTTGCTTCAACAGTCGCCGCACGGGGGACTGATTGCAGACGCCTACGCCCGCTGGGACGCCCTCGCCAAACGCCGCTACGATACGGTGCGGGCGAACGAGGAGGAAATCAACCGCCTGTTTATTGAAATGTACGGCTTGCGGGACGAACTTTCCCCCGACGTTGCGGAACGCGATGTATCGGTGCGGACAGCGGTGTTGGAGCGTGACGTGAAGTCGCTCATTTCCTACGGCGCGGGCTGCTTGCTCGGCAGATACGGGGACGGAACGCGCGGGGTGCTTCCGCTGACGGACGCGGTTGCGGACGCGTTCGCCGGTTTTATCGCCGCGCGGTTCGGGGAACGCTTTTTGGAGCAAAACCTCGCGTTTGTCGCCGACGCGCTTCGCGGGGGGAACGCTTCCCGCGCCAACGCGTCCGCGCGGGCGGTGATTCGGGACTATTTGATGAAAGATTTTTATAAGGAACATGTTAAGATATACAAAAAGCATCCTGTGTACCGGCTCGTCGATTGGAACGGCGGCAAAGCACTGTTTTTCGCCGAACCGGGGAGCGTTTCGCCGCCCTGCGTGAGAAATTTGGAAAAATAACGAAAAAAATATAAAAAAAGTGTTGACAACACATTCTAAACGTGTTATAATCGTTTCCGTTGCTGTTACGCTGTATTTTTGAAAAAGCGAAAAATTTTACGAAATTTTTAAGGAATTTTTCAAAAAGGCTTGACAGGCGGCAAAGTATTTGATATAATCATATCCCGCTGTAACAAGCGGAGGATGTGCTGTGAACCTTGAAAAGTGAATAGCGTAGAGAACAAGAAGTACAAACATGTACAAAGAGT
>JAIRSR010000099.1 GCA_031255355.1 Clostridiales bacterium | reverse complement strand
CAAAATATTTTTGCAAAAATGGATACGCGCACAGCACAGGCGCGGTGGAAATGACGATCACGGCATATTTGATTGTTTCCGACACCGCGAGTTCCGCGCCCGCGTCCACGCCCATCGTCATAGACCCGGTTTCCCCCGCCAGTAAAATCTGCCGCAGTACCAATTGCAGAGGGTACCGCTCCGGTTTGCTGATAAACAACAGCGCGTTGAACCACGAGTTCCAATGCGCCACACCGTAATACAAAATCATTACGGCGACGGTCGGCATGGCAAGCGGCACGATAAACCGAAACAACACGGTAAAATGCCCCGCGCCGTCCAAAACCGCCGATTCCTCGATACTATCCGGCACGGCGGCAAAGCCCGTTTTCAGCACCAACAGATTAAACGTGTTAATGGAAACAGGCAAAATCAACGCCCACAGGCTATTGTACAAGCCGAGGTCCTTTACCGTAAAGTAAAACGGAATCAACCCGCCCGAAAAAAACATGGTAATCACAATCAGAACCGCGACAGGCGCTTGGAACAGCACGTTTTTGCGCGACAGGAAGTACGCGCCGACCGCCGTCAAAGCGATATTGACGGCAACGCCCGCCGCCACGATAAACAGAGTGTTCCCGTAAGCGCCCATGATTTGCGGGTGCTTAAAGGCGTTCTCATACGCCAGAAGCGTCGCCTTGCCGACGGGCGCGAACAGTACGCCGGTATGCGACAGGAACCGCAGCGGCTCACTGAAAGACGCCATAACGATATGAATCACAGGGTAAAAGGCGGCAATCATTAACAGGATCAAAAACGCGGCGTTGCAAACCTCAAACACCTTTCTTGAAATAGTTTTCCGAATCATGCTCTGCCCTCCTCCCTTACCATAAACTCGTATCGTTAAACTTCCGCGACAGCGCGTTCGCGCCGAAAACCAACGCGCAGTTGATCGCGGAGTTAAACAGCCCGACGGCGGTGGAAAATCCGTACTGCGCCTTGACCATACCGACGTTGTAGACGTAGGAGGAAATTACCTCCGCTTTATCCGCGCTGAGCGGATTGTACAGCAAAATGATTTTTTCAAAGCCGACGTTCATGACGGAACCGAGCCGCAAAATGAACAGCGTAATAATGGTCGGCATAATGGACGGCAGCGTGACGCTCCACGTCTGCCGAAGCCGCCCCGCGCCGTCAATCGACGCCGCCTCATACAGTTCTGTATCCACCCCCGCGAGCGCCGCCAAATAGATAATCGAACCCCAGCCGATTTCCTGCCATATGCCGCTTGCGACGTAAATAGAGGTGAAGTAATTCGGCTCGTTCAGCATATTTTGCCGCGCCATGCCCAGATAGGTCATAAAACTTGTGATAAAGCCCGTATCGGACACAAACTCCTTGATCATACCGCAGACGACGACCAGTGAGATGAAATGCGGGATATAAGTAACCGTCTGCACCGCCCGCGCGAACCGCTTGGAAACGGTTTCGTTGATGAGCAGCGCCAAAATGATCGGTGCGGGGAAGCCGAACAGAATACTCGAAAGACTGATTCTTAACGTGTTGGTGAGGATTCTTGTGAAATCCTTTCCCGCTAAAAAGGCTTCAAAATGCTCCAGCCCGACCCACGGACTCCCCCAAATCCCTCTCCCCGGGGAAAAGTCCTTAAAGGCAATCACCGCGCCGTACATCGGGCGATAGCAAAATATAAGGTAAAACGCCAATACGGGAATCACCATCAAATATAAACTCCAATTTCTTTTTAGGTCGCTCCCGACCATTTTCCTCGTAAACATTCCGGCTTCCCCCTTGTGTTAGACCTGCCATCGCACGGCGAAAGCGGTATTTTTTCCGCTCGCGCAACGGTTTTAGTACAGGTCTTATGAAAAGCGTTTCAAAAACGGTTCAAAAGCGGGTTTCTTTAATCAACCCCTGCTTTTGTACCTGTCATACGCCGCCTGTTGAATTTCAACCGCCCGTTCAATGCCTCTGTCTTTTAACTCCTTGAAGTAATTGTCAAAATCGGTGGATTTGCCTGTAATCAACTTATAAAATTCCGCTTGCCTGTAGGTGTCAATATCTTGAATCAACGTTGTGTACTCCTTGTTCTCCTCTGCGGTCAACAGGCTAATCGGCAATTTGTACGTCAGTGTATCGGTATTCGGCCATACGTCCAACGCTTGCTTTTGCTCCGTCAAGGAATAGAATTGGTCTAAATAGTGCGCGTCCTGCACGAACGGTCCGTTGTAGGACGCTCTGGCATATCTGCCAATCCCCGCGCCGATTACAACGCCGCCGTTTTTTTCGGGGTCCGTCACCAAGTCGGTGTACGTCGGAACGCCGTCTTTCATAACGTAACTTACGCCCTCCTCGCCGAAGTTATAAACCATATGCCCCTCGTCGGAGTAACCGTAATCCAAAAATCTCGCGGCAAGTTCCACATTTTTGCTGGTGCCGGAAATCGCCGCGCCGTGGGTGCTGATCGGCAGGTTCTTTTGCCCGTACATCGGTGTTACGCCCTTTGCCGAAGCGGGATATTGAATCGGCATAAACTCCGCTGACGGAACCATTTCCCGCAGTGCGGGAATCCACTTGCCGAAGTCGCCGCCCGCGCTCCCGAACGCCGCGCCAACGTCCCCGCCCGCGACCAGCGCGGTAATCCGCTTCGCGTCGGTGTCCATGAAATTGCTGTCTAAAATACCGTCTTGGTACCACGCCGCGAGTTGCCGCATATAGTCCTTGAAGCGCGGCTCATACGGCCCGAATTTCACCTTGCCGTCCTCCGCGTAAAACGTCCCCGCCAAGCCGTATGCCGCCAAAAACGGACTGACGTTCGCCAAATTGGTATTATCCAACTTCATGGTCAGCGGCGCCTTCACGCCCTCACGCTTGAACGCCCGCAGAACCGCGTCCCACTCGCCGACCGTTTCCGGCGCGGTCATACCGACCTTGGCAAGCAAATCCGCGCGGATCATAGGGCCGATATATGTCATGAGTTTGTCGTCGCCGAGGGCAAAGGGATAATGATACAACTGCCCCGATACCGTTTCCATCTGCCGTTGATATTCCGGGTGCGCACCGTAAAACTTCGTCAAATTCGGCGAAACCATAGCGATTACGTCATTCAAGCCCAAAATCACATTTTCCTCTATCGCGCGTTCCGGGCCGCCCGGATAATCGATCCAATTCGTTTCGATGACGTCCGGCAAATCGCCCGACGCGATCATGAGGTTGAACTGCTCCTTGCTGTTGCCCGCGCCGCCTGCCGCAGGGTGTCTAAATTCCACGCCGACGCCCGTTTTGCGCGTGAGGATTTTTGCCAACTCCGTTTCGTTCAAACTTCTGGAGTGCGCGGATACATGACCGCTCAAATCACACCAATAGGTAATGGTTTGGTCTGTTTGCAGCGGATAGGCATCCTCCGTCGTTTTTTGGAACGACCCGCCCGGCGCACCGCCCGATCGTTCCAAGCCTCCCCCGCCGCAGCCGGAGAGCATAGCCGCCGCAAGCGCGGCAGCCAACCACCCTGTCATTTTCCCTTTCATAGCGATACCTCCTAATATGAATTGTTTTTAATAAACGCAATCAACTCTTCCGCGCGGCAAAAGCACAGCCCCGTCGTCGTATCCGCGCAGCCGTAGTATACGGCGATTCTGCCCGTATCCGCGTCCGTCAGAGCCGCGCAGGGAAACACCACGTTCGGCACGTCGCCCACGCACTCATACAGCGTTTGCGGCGAAAGCAAGTACGGCCTTGTGCGGTATTTCACCCGCCACGGCTCGTCTATATCGGTGATTGCCGCGCCGAAACTGTACACATAGCCGTTGCACGACGTAAGTACGCCGTGGTAGAAAATCAGCCACCCCTCCGTCGTTTCAATCGGAATGGGGCCCGCGCCGATTTTCGTCTTTTGCCAACTGTTCGCCTCGTCCACCGTGTGCATCACATGCCTATGCCCGCCCCAATAGGTCAAATCAGGGCTTCGGCTGAGGAAAATATCGCCGAACGGCGTATGCCCGTAGTCGGACGGGCGGGAGAGCATCATATACTGTCCGTTGATTTTCCTCGGGAACAACACGCCGTTTCGGTTGCACGGCAAAAACGCGTTTTCCATAGCGTAAAAGGTTTTGAAGTCAAAGGTGTAGCCCATGCCTATGGTCGGTCCGTGGTAGCCGTTGCACCACGTGATGTAATACCTGTCCTCGATAAAGCACACCCGAGGGTCGTAGCGGTGGTCTGATTTTAACACTTCCGCGTCCCCCGCCGTAAAGCGGATGACCTCGTCCTCTAACGTCCATCGGATTCCGTCCTTAGAAAATCCCGCGTGTAAATCCATGTACCTGCTTTTGTCGTCACAGCGGAACACCCCCGCGAAGCCGTCCCCGAACGGCGTCACCGCGCTGTTGAAAATGCTGTTGGCGGACGGAATCAAATCACGCGGTATGATCGGGTTGCCGTCATACCGCCAAACCGCGCCGCCATAGCCTTTCGGTTTTTCCGCCCACGGAAGATTCGGCAGCGGGCTACCGTTTACGATTACGCTCATAATGCCCCTCCTGTTTCTGTATTTGTTAATTTGTTCATTCGTTCATTCATTCGTTAATTTGTGAATCAGCGGCTTGAGGCGCGTCGCGCTGTCCAACAATAAAAACACGGTTTTTTTATCGCCCACCGCCTCCGTGAGCGTCCGCGCGGCGTTCGGCGGGAAGCGCAGTTCGCGGAACTTCACGCCGTACAGCCGCCCGCCCTCATACGTCACAAGCACCCCCAACGCGTCCAGCGTTTCGTCCGTCGTATTATGCACCGTCACGACGGCGGTACCGTCACGCACCGTGAGCGTGTTGCGCTTGACTTCATCGCTCGTATAATAGACTTTCACCGCCGCGACTGTCAGCGTATTATGGTTATTGCCCGGCGCGAAACTGACGGACGACGGAATCCCCGCCGCGCTGTCCCGAAACCTCAAGCCCGAAGCCTTTAACGCGCCGTCCACGTACAAATCAAACCGCCTTGCCGCCGTGTCAATCACCGCTTGTAACCGATACGGCCTGTAAACGTCCACGGTACCGTCCAGCACCGTTGTTTTCGTGTTGACGGTATCGCCGTTGTAAACATACATACTCCCCTTTTGGCTGTAGACGTGAACCGCCGCCTTGCCGTCACCGTCCCCCGCCGCCAACAGCGTCTTATAGTCGTTCGGCTGACCGTCGGGGACTACCTCCGCTTCTATGGTGAGCGTTCCCCCCGCCGGCGGCGCGGGAAAGGCGCGGCTTACCGTGGATAGGTTGGTATCGCTGATTCTGTAAATTTTCAGTACATGATCGCCGTCGCCGACGGAAACAATGCCGCAACTGTTCGGCGCGTCGCGAAACGTCCACCCGCCGCCGTCAAACTCACCAACGGCAAAGCCGTCGAAGTCCTCATCGATCAAGTATTGCTTTTTGCCGTACAGCGAAGCCGCAACTTCCGAAAATTCCGATTGCGCACCGCCGCCGTAGGCCGTCACTTTGTAATAGCAATCCGTATCCATCAAAAACGCCGTATCCGTATAACAATTTTGCGCAACGTCCGCAAGCGGCTCAAACGCGGACTCCGCGCCGCCGGCACGGTACACCGTATACCCCGCCGCGCCGAACACCGCGCTCCAACGCAGTTCCCCGCCGCTGAAAGTCAATCCCTCCGGCGGTTCCGGCGCGAACCAATACGGCGGCTGCTCCGTCGGCTGACTGTACAGCCGCGCGTGAAAGGTCTTGCCGCGCGACGCCGCTACGGAAACAGAAAGATACACTTTCCCGCCCGCTTGCGTGACGCAAACGCCGGGGTCGGCACTCTCCACGCCGTAAAAGGCTCCGTCCAACTCCAGCAGAATCTTGCCCGGGTTTTGCCGCGTCGGGTCCGCGACGGAAATCTCCGTCACGCCGCCGCTGTCCGACGTCATCACAACAGCCTTATTATAGCATACGACGCTTCCCGCCGCAACTCTTTGGTTCTGACGGAACACCGCGCCGAACAGGTTGTTTTTCTTTTCCAAAACCGCCTGCGCCAACGCGTCGTTCGCGACGACCTCAATATCGGGGTTCGCCGCGTAACGCGCCGTATCCTCCGCTGATCGATCGGGCAGCAACACATACGCGTAGGTCTTCCCGCTTGGCGTTGTGCCGTGCGCCGCAGACATACTAAGGTAATTGCGCGTAAGCAACGCCGTGCTTGCCGTCGCGTTGACAGACCGCCAACTATCCGTCCGCGCCTCCCGCTTCGCGTCGATCGTGACGGCGGTCGGGAAGTAATAGCCGATACCGCTTGCCGCCTTGCCCCGCAGCAGTGAGGGATTCCCCTCCAAGTGCGCCCAGCTGACGCTCCGTATCGATTCCGCGTAACCGGGGTATTGCGGCTTGGTAACGCCGTTGACGGTGAAGCGGTTTTCCCCCAAAGCGTTCAACTTCCTGTTTTCGATTACCGTTTCTATATCGTCGCCCGCCGTTGCCGAGGTAATATCCGCGCCCAAACAGACAATTTCGTCGTCCAACATAAACCACGCCTTGTCAGCGGTTAAAGTATGCTTGCCGCCCGCCGTATCCTCCGCCGCTTCATACCGCATGGCGGATACGCCGTACCGCCCCGCGTGTTCCGCGCCGCCCGCGAAGTGGTTGGTGAACGCGTCCGCGCGTTGCGTCGTGTGTTTCACCACCGTCGTCCCGGGCAGGCGGTAGCGGTCTACCGTCGCGAAGTAACCGTCGTCATATTGCGCCAAATCGGAATTATACAGATATGTCATACCGCTCCCCGTATGCCACCCTTGCGTATTTTCGCCGTTGATGGATTCATAATTCCGTATGCGTTCCGAATACATCGCGGCGTTAAAGGAATAATTCGGGCGGGTGAGGACGAAACGCTCCATATTGTAAAACTGCTTGTAAAAATCCGAATCCGGCGCACGGGTGACCGCGCTGTCCGTCAGAATCAAATCCAAGCGGGAAAGGGTAAAGATATTGCTGATATTTTCGTAATAATCATAGTACGCGTTATCCTCTACCCAGCGTTTTACCACGCTTTTATAATAGGACGCTTTCGGCTCCGGCGCGAAAAAGGCGAGTTTTGTCAGCGTTTCCAAAAAGTCATAGCGGTACCCCGCCCGCGCGATGGACCGCCCCGCCACGGAATCCATCGACCGCCCCTCATAGGAGGTGGGGAGAAAGGCGTTTTCCACCCATTCATAGATGTTTGCCGCGTTGGAATCCGTCAGGCGGTAACTTGTATTTTCCAACAAATACAAGATATTGCTAAGGTTCGCGAGCGCAGTCAAGCCATACGCGCTGTTGTACGGTACGGAATGGTGCTGAATAAACGCGCCGTCCGGGTAAAAACCGTCGTCTGCGGCGGTGTAGGCAAGCGCGGGACTGATTTGGTCGCGGGCGTAACGGAGTTTATCGCCGTCCCTTTTGACAATGCCGCCCACCGCCAACAGCGAACATTGCGAGAGCCTGTTCGCGCCCGTCGCCGCCGCGCCCAATGTGGAAATTTGCTTATCAATGCCCTTTTGATAATTCGCGATTTGCGCCGCCGTCAGATGTTCGTACAGCATCGCCTGTATATTGTTCAAATGCGTGGGGATACTGATTTCCCAATAATACCAATTGTCCTTTACGGCGGCGGGGTCTCTGTTGTTTTTCGGCGTGTTCTCGTTATATTTGTAGGTATACAGCCAATCCAACGCGCCGATCACCTCCGCGATCAACGCCGCGTCGCCGAATAAATCCGAGCCTTTCTGCACACACGCCAACGCCATAGCGGACAGCCGCGAATAGGTCAGTGACATTTTCGAGGAATCTCTGCCATACATGTCCATTGTGTTCCCCACCTGCAAATCCTGCCACAAAAAGGAACCGTCAAAGTCATTCACCCTGTTTGCGCTTGGCACCATGCGTTCCCAAAACAGACGCGCGGCGGCGGTGTGTTCCGCAACCCTCGGGGCGATACGGCGTTGATATACGTCGCTTTGCGTGTCGTAATCCCCGCCGCCGGATAACACACCGACCCATTTTTCCCGCAGCAGGTCAAACTCGTCAACGGACGCGCGAACGCCCGCCGACGGCATAGACGTGATAATCAACAGGAATAGTGTGACAAGCCTTTTCATAAACGCCGCTCCTTAATGCTTTGGCTCAACGCATAGCCGCAGTAACTCCTCCGCGTCCGCAGTCGCCAGACATTCGACGGTATCTGCGGAACCGTAGTAAATTTTCACCTCGCCGCTCTCCTCTAAAATCATGCCGCCGGGGAAAATCACGCCGGCGCGGAAGCCGTCCTCCGTTTCGTCGGGCGATTCCGGCGCAATCAGCGGCAGTTTGGACATCCCAACCACCTTGCGCGGGTCGTCAAGGTCAAGCAGCATAATCCCCGCGCTGTACCGCTTTTTCCACGTATCCTCCCAACCGCGCTTGCCTCTGTTCGGGTCAAGGTCTACCGCGTGAAAGACGGTGAGCCACCCCTTTTTCGTCTTGATCGGCGGTGCGCCCGGCCCGATTTTGTCATTGGCGTAGGGAACGTGTTCCACCGCCAACACAAGCGCGTGTTCGCCCCAATACACGCAATCGGGGGAACGCGCCAGCCATAGGTCAAAGCGGTCTTTCCCCCCGCGCGAATAGACGGTAAAGGGGCGTTCCAAGCGGACGAACTTCCCGCCGATTTTTTCCGGAAACAGCGTCATATTGCGGTTATCCGGCGCGCTAAGGCTAAGAATTTCCATACCGCTAAAATCCTCCCGCACCCGCGCCGTACCGCCCCGGATGCCGTGCGCGGTATCAAAGGCGAAGCACAGATACAACACGCCGTCGATCACAGTTAAGCGCGGGTCGTACAGCCGTTTACACTCCGGCATCGCCGCCTTTTCCAACGTCATAAACGGCTCCGCGCCCACTTCCCAATGAATACCGTCGTCGGAAAGCGCAATGCCCAAATTACAGCCCTCGAACAGGCAGCCGCCGAGGTAGCCGTAATCGTTGCGGAAGATCATGACATACTTCCCTTGGTACTTCGTCACCCCCGCGTTAAACACACAGCGCGACGGATACGGCACGTCCTTAGCGGATAGAATCGGGTTCAGCGGGTGTTTCGTAATGACCGAATGAGAGCGCAACTGTTCAAATTCCACGGCTTACGGCACCTCCCGCAGCAGTCGGTA
>JAIRSR010000060.1 GCA_031255355.1 Clostridiales bacterium | reverse complement strand
CGCAAGTTGGATTCCTCCCGGCCTGCCGACCTCCATCACCGCGTCGATGGCCGCCCGCGTCGTGCGCCCTGTGAACAGAACGTCGTCCACCAATACCACGATTTTATCCTCGACGCTGAAGCGAATATCCGTTCCGTTGATAATGGGGTGCCGCGCGAGTGTGGAAAGGTCGTCGCGGTACAGCGTGATGTCAAGAATCCCGACGGGGACGCGCCGCCCCTCTACCTCACTGATTTTCTCCGCTATGCGCCGCGCCAGGGTAACGCCGCGCCGTTGTATGCCGATAATCACAAGGCGATCCGCGCCCTTGTTGCGCTCGATGATTTCATAGGCAATCCTGCTCAAAGCCCTGCTCATTGCCTGTTCGTCCATAACAACCGCTTTTTCGCGCATCCAATCCCCCCTACAAATAATACTCCTATTCCGCTACGCAATAAAAAAACTTACCTGCCATGTGACAGATAAGGTCGGAAAATTCTTATAAAAATCCATAACCCCCGCAAACGTTCCCCGCCCCGCGTGGGAGCCGAAACGCCGCGCCGTTATAAATATCCCTATAATTTTTTCGCTTTTTCACCTTATCAGCCTCACGGGACCGACTTAAAGGTCAAATCTATTATACAATACATACCGCGTTTTGTCTACGTTTTTTTACAATATTTTTAATATTTTCTCAAAACGCGGCGGGATACCTCCGTCAAACTCCATATACCGCCCGCTTTCCGGGTGTGTAAAGCCAAGTACCTTTGCATGTAAAAGTTGCCCCGTGAGGGCGAATTTTTCTTTTTTCACGCCGTACACCTTATCCCCCAAAATGGGATGCCCCATTTGCGCCATATGGGTACGAATTTGGTGTGTGCGCCCCGTTTCCAAACGGCACTCGATAAAGGTGTAATTCCCGAACCGCTCCAACACGGTATAATGCGTCACCGCGTTCCGCGCGTTTTTGTTGGTCACACACATTTTCTTGCGGTCGGTCGGGTGTCTGCCGATGGGTAAATCTATCGTTCCGCAATCCTCCCGCATACCGCCGTGAACAAGGGCGATATACTTACGCGTTACGGTATGCGCCTTAATCTGCTCTGACAAACTGAGGTGCGCCGCGTTATTTTTCGCGGCAAGCAACAACCCGCTGGTGTCCTTGTCGATTCGGTGTACGATACCGGGACGAATCACTCCGTTAATCTGCGAAAGGGAACCGCCGCAATGAAACAACAGCGCGTTTACAAGGGTACCGCTGTAATTCCCCGCCGCAGGATGCACTACCATACCCTGTTGCTTGTTCACCACAATCAGCCAATCGTCCTCGTACACAATGTCCAGCGGTATGTCCTCCGCCGCGACGGTAAGCGCGGCAGGCGCGGGAACCGTCACCTCCACCGTCTGATCCCCCCGCGAAACATAATTGCTCTTGACTGTTGCTCCGTCCACCAAAACACAGCCGTCCGCAATCAGTTTTTGCGCATGGGAACGCGACAGCGACGGTATTTCCTCTGAAAGAAACTTATCCAACCGAACACCCGCCGCGGATACCAAGCGGTACGCCGCGCCGCCGTCCGCGTCACGCGGCGGCATCGTTCGGCTCCTCTTTCTTATCAAAAAACATCATACAGATGAAAAGAATCACCACACCCGCCACAACACAACTATCCGCTACATTGAACACGGCATAGTGAAAAAGACGCACGTCGATAAAGTCAACGACATAGCCCCGGGTAATCCGGTCAATAAAATTCCCCGCCGCGCCGCCCAGAATCAATCCGGAAGCGACGCTCCACAACCCTCCGCGCGGCTTTTTGGCGAGGACGGCAAGCAACGCCGCGATAATCACCGCCATCAGAATCGTCAGCATCATATTGGAGTTTTTGAAAATCCCGAACGCCGCGCCGCTGTTTTGAACATACGTCATATGAAGCGCGTTCGGAATCACCGGAAAAGAACCGTCCTGTAGTCGGTTCACCGCAAGCGTCTTAGTAAATTGGTCTGCCAGAGTAACCCACAAAGCAATCTGATACCGCATATACCGCATAATTATTCACAATCCTCACAGCCGTCACAGCCGAACTCAAGTTCAATCACTTCACCGCACTTCGGGCATACAATGTCCTCGTCGTTTTCCAGCGTGTCCGCGTCCACCAAGAAATCGTCGTCACAGTTCGGGCATTTAATGGTAAATTGCTCGTCGTCGCCGTCGTCGCCGAAGAAATCGTCGTAATCGTCGCTGTCCTCCTCGCCGTACACTTCGTCCTCTAAATCGTACACCCGATCGAACACCTCATCTTGGGAATCCTCCAAATAATCAATATCCTCCGCGATTTCCCCAAGTACGTTGATGATTTCGGAAAGCAACTTCCCCTCTGAACTGCTTCCGTCGATTTTAAGCCCTTCCGCGAGACCGCGCAGATATGATACCTTTTCAGAAATTATTGACATGAGTTTGTCCTCCTAAATATTATTACGGCTCCCGCCGCTCCCGCGATTCGCGCCGCCGGGGAGTTCCCGCTACGCGCGTTCCATATATTCGCCCGTCCGCGTGTCGATACGGATTTTCTCCCCCTGGTTGATAAACAACGGCACGTTAATCATCGCGCCCGTTTCCAAGGTGGCTTGCTTGGTCGCGCCCTGTGCCGTATCGCCCCTCACGCCCGGCTCCGTTTCCGTGACGACAAGTTCCACGAAGTTCGGCGGTTCCACGCCGAATACACTGCCCTTATAACTTAAAATCCTAACGGTGTCATTTTCCTTGACGAACTTCAAAGCGTCGCCGAGTTGACTTTCGTTAATCGGCATAAGTTCAAACGTTTCGCCGTCCATAAAATAATATAACCCGCCGTCGTTATAAGAGTATTCCATATCCTT
>JAIRSR010000051.1 GCA_031255355.1 Clostridiales bacterium | reverse complement strand
GCGCGGGCGGGAGCGCGTCCACCAAAGCGGAGCCGCAGTCGTTGCACACCGTACACCGCGCCCGGAACTCCGTCCTGCAATCGGGACAATAGGGCATAACGGTTGACCTCCTTTTGGTTTGTCCTATTTTCATTATATTTATTATATCATTTATTCCGCTTGACCGCAAGGAGAAATTCGTTGACGCCCACGCCAATCATCAAGACGGCGAACAGCCGCCGCAAAAGGTCTGCGGGGACTGCCCGCGCCGAAAACGCGCCGGCAACCGCGCCGGCGACCCCGAACGACGCGAGAATCCACGCGGATTTCACGTCTATGCTTTTGTTTTTGAAGTGCACCCAAAGCGCGGCGGCTCCCGTAGGGATAAAATAGAGCAGGTTCACCCCTTGCGCCGCTTTCTGCTCAAAGCCGAGCAGCAGCGTCAGTACGGGAATCAGCACCGCGCCGCCGCCGATTCCCATACCGCTTACAACGCCCGCGAACAGCCCCGCCGCTATTTTCCAAATCACGTCCATAACATTCGGATCCCCGCCGCCGTCATGGAAACCGCGAAGGCGATCCTAACCGCCTTTCCCGATAGTTTTTTAAGCGCACCCGCGCCGAGCAAGCCCCCCGCCGTGCCGCCCAGCGCAATCAACGCCGTTTGCGCCGCGTTCACCGCGCCGTGGCGCAGATAAAAAAACGCCGATACCATTGTTACGGGAAGTATGACGGCAATCGCCGTCGCGTGCGCCTTTTGCGGGGGAACCGCCAACAGGCGTTCCAAGGCGGGCACGACGACGGAACCGCCGCCCGCGCCGAGTGCGCCGTTCAAAAAACCGCTTGCCAAACCGATTACCGCGTAGGTCAAAAATTTTTTCATACGCTATAGTTTGACGCAAACGCTTGATTTTTATTTACACAGACGCAAAAAAACGCCGCCCGAATCATTTTCGGATAAATTTCGGATAAATTTTTTTGATTTTCAAAAATAATATTTGTATTTTTCTCAATTTTGTATTACAATAGAACTATACGGAGGTGTTAGGTATGAACGCGAAAATAGAAAACAGTAACGGAACCATTTCCATTTCCACCGAGGTGATCGCCGCAATCGCGGGGGACGCCGCGATGCGCTGTTACGGCGTGGTCGGTATGTCCATGCGCGGCACGTCGGACGGCATCGCCGCGCTGCTCAAGCGGGACAACGCGGGCAAGGGCGTAAAGATTCTGATTGACGAGGGCGGGCTTTCGCTGGATATTCACGTCATTGTGGAGTACGGCGTGAATATCAGAGTAACGTCGAACAGCATTATCGAAAGTGTGAAGTATCACGCGGAAAACGCGACGGGACTGATTGTGAAACAAATAAATGTACACGTGGAAAGTGTGCGTGTCGATTAGAGGAGGTGGCAGCGTTGCCAAACCATATAGACGGCGCGATGCTGAAAAAAGCGGTCATCAGCGCCTCGAACAACCTAAGCAACCAAAAACAGTCCGTTGACGATATGAACGTGTTCCCCGTCCCGGACGGCGATACGGGGACGAATATGTCCATGACGATTTCGGCGGCGGCGCGGGAACTTTTGCCGCTTGACGACGGCAAGGACGTTTCCGAAATCGCCGATTGCGTGGCTTCCGCGTCTTTGCGGGGGGCGCGGGGGAACAGCGGGGTCATCCTTTCCCAACTGTTTCGCGGGTTCGCGAAAAGCGTTTCGGGCAAGGCGCGTATTGGAACGGCGGATTTTGCCGCCGCGATGAAAGCGGCAAGCGATACCGCGTACAAGGCGGTCATGAAGCCGACGGAGGGCACCATCCTCACCGTGGCGCGGGAGGCCGCGGAGTACGCCGTCACGCTCGCGGAGGAAACAGAGGAGATTCTGCCGTTTTTTGAGGGAACTTTGCGCAAGGCGAAAGAGACGCTCGACCAAACGCCGGAATTGCTGCCGGTTCTGAAACGCGCGGGCGTGGTGGACGCGGGCGGCATGGGGCTTGTCGTTATTTTAGAGGGAGTCGTTGCGGCGTTGCGGGGGGAGGAAATCGCGTCGCTCCGTCCCGACGGCGCGGAGGCGGTGCAACGCGCCGTTCCGTCCGTTGACGCGGAACACATCAAATTTATCTATTGTACGGAATTTATCATCACAAAAAAATCACTCAATTACAGTATGCAGGCGTTCCGCGCGGCGATTGAGCGCGTGGGGGATAGTATGCTTGTGATCGAGGACGGTGAAATTGTCAAGGTACATATCCACACCAACCGCCCCGGGTACGTACTGGAACAGGCGGTGAAAATCGGCGAACTTTCGTCTTTGAAAATAGATAACATGAAAATTCAGCACAACGCGGGCGCGACAGACGGCGCGGCGGCGGAAACATCGCCGCCCAAGCAATACGGCATTGTGGCGGTCGCGTCGGGCGACGGTTTGGAGCAAATTTTCACGGACATCGGCGCGGACGGCATCGTGCGCGGCGGACAGAGCATGAACCCCAGCACGGAGGATATTTTGCAAGCGGTTTCCGGCGTGAACGCCGAAACGGTCTTTGTGTTGCCGAACAACAAGAATATCATTCTCGCCGCAGAACAGGCGGCGGCGATCAGCGGCAAAAACACCGTTGTTTTGCCGTCCAAAACCATACCGCAAGGCATCAGCGCGGTCTTGATGTTTGACGAAAACGCGGACGTTGCCGCCAACACCGAAAACATGACGGAGGCAATCGCGGCAATCAAGACAGGGCAGGTGACTTTTGCCGCGCGTGATTCGGAGGTGGACGGCAAGGCGGTGAAAGCGGGGGACGTTATGGGCATGGAAGAGAGCAAAATCACCGTGCTTGGCGACGCGCCGAACGCCGTCGCTATGCGCGTTACGGAAAATCTTGCCGACGACGCGTCCACCGTGATTTCGTTTTTCTACGGCAACGGCGTAGCGGAGCGCGACGCGCAAGCCCTCGCGGACGATATAAAGCAGAAGTATCCCGCGTGTGACGTGATTTTGCACCAAGGCGGTCAGCCGCTGTACTATTATATTATTTCCGTGGAGTAGCGGCATTTTGCGGCGTGCGGCGGGGTTACGGCAGGACAACGGGAGAGGTCGTTGCGTCCAGCCCGCCCCGCCTTTTTTCCGCGTCGGGGTACAACAGCGCGTAAATATCGGTAGCGGTAAAGTCCAGCGACAGCATAGCGGACGGCGCGGCGTTCGCGG
>JAIRSR010000198.1 GCA_031255355.1 Clostridiales bacterium | reverse complement strand
CACCACAACGGTAAGCGTAATCGGCAGCAGCACCAAGCCGGAAACGCCGAACAACTTCAAACCCGCGTACATACCGATCAGCGTCAAAACCGGGTAAGTCCCAAACGAACTGCTCATGATTTTCGGCTCGACAAATTGCCGCACGACCAGAATAATCAAATAAATCACAAAAATGGAAATCCCCGTCCTGTAATCCCCGCTCAAGAACTCCACGGCACTCCACGGAATCAGCACAAGCCCCGTGCCGACGGCGGGAAGCGCGTCCATGAGGGCGATGAGCAACGCCAACAAAAACGCGTACGGAATATCCAAAATCAAAAACCCCGTAAGCAACTCCGCGAACGTGACGCACAAAATAATGACGACGCCCCGCAAATATTTGCCGAACGCGGAAAACGCGTACCCCTTGACCTGCGCCAACCGCGCCAACAGCGGCTCCGGGAACTGCCGCGACAGATTTGTCTTTAAGTAGTCGAAATCCTTGGTGAAAAATATGCAGGAAAATAAAAAAGTCACCGTAAATATCAAAATATAGGGCAAGGACGCGGCAACGTCCGTCGCGATATTCAAAATTTTATGCGTGGCGGGGGTGACGAGGGACAGCAAAGAGGACGCGAGGCTGTTCAGCGCGTCGTTGATGTACCCCGACATACTTGGCGACAGCGCGGCGGTAATCGCGTTCCAACGGTCGATAAAGCCCTCGATGGTATCGGGCAACGCCGAAATCAGCGCGGGCAACTGCCCTGACAGCATCGTAATCTCGACCACCAAACGGTACACAATAGCGACAACCACGCCCGTTACGGCGGCAAGCACAAGCGCGAGCGCGAGGAGGGACGCGGGGAGGTTCGGGAACTTGCACTTTCGCAGCAACTTCACAATCGGCCGCGTAATCAGCGCGACGAACGTCGCCAAAATAAACGGCAAAAAAACAACGATGAGGTGCGGCAGAATTTTTACAACAAAAAAACAGCCGAGCACAATGTATAAAGCAATCAGCAAAAAACGCAGGTGCTTATTTTCAGGCATGAAATCCCCCTCCAATCAAGTGATCCATAACGGTATGCCCCTTTTCGATATACATTCCCCGCGCGGCGTTCTTTTCGCTGTAGGACGCGTTCGCGTTGCCGTCGCCGGAGCGGTAGAGCGCGAACGGCACAGGGTCGTGCACATGCGTACCAAGAGAGAGCGGCGTCGGGTGGTCGGGCATGACCAACATGGAAAACGCGGTGTTTTCCTTTGTCAGCGTGTCGAAAATCGGACGGATGACTTGTTCGTCAATCAGTTCGATCGCGCGTACTTTATTTTCCGTTTCAAAGCGGTGTCCGCACTCGTCGGGCGCTTCGATATGGACGTAGACGAAGTCGTCCGTTTTCAGCGCGTCCAACGCCGCCCGCGCTTTTGCGCCGAAATTCGTATCGATGTTGCCCGTCGCCCCCGCTACGTCAACCGCGCTCATTCCCGCGCACAGCCCGATCCCCTTGACAAGGTCTACGGCGGAAATCACCGCGCCCCGCAAACCGTACTTTTCGTAAAAGGACGGCAACGCGGGCTTTTTGCCCTGTCCCCAAATCCAAAGGGAGTTCGCGGCGCGTAGATTTTTAGAAATCCTGTCGGAATTTATCGGATGATTTTTCAAAATTTCATTGCTTTTTTTCATTAAATCAAGTATAATTGTACTATCAGGCAGATATTCCGCAACGGACTTCCCCGAAATATCATGCGGCGGGGTCAGACGGTACGCGGCGTCACAGCCGTGCCACACCAACAAATGGCGGTACGCCACGCCGCCGTAAAGCGAGAGGAACCCGTTGCCCAACGCCGCGTGGAGATCCGCGATCAACACACGCGCCTCCGCAGTGGAGATGTCGCCCGCGCTGTAATCGAGCATCGTACGTTCCTCGTATGCCGCGCCGTCGGAAAGGGTCACAAGATTGGCGCGGAACGCGGTATCGTCCCCGCCCAGCGCAACGCCCATGCTAACCGCCTCCAGCGGGGAGCGTCCCGTGTAAAATTCGCGCGGGTCATAGCCCATGACGGACAAATTCGCCACGTCACTTCCGGGCGGCAAGTCGTCCGGCACGGTTTTTACCAGACCGCTCACACCTTTGCTCGCGATCGCGTCCATATAGGGTTTACGCGCGGCTTCCAGCGGCGTTTTGCCGCCCAACGCCGCGACGGGATAATCGGACATTCCGTCACCAAGTATTACAATGTATTTCAATGAAGTCACTCCTTTGCGTCTATTTTATCAAATTTACACGGCGGTTACAAGACATAATCGCAAAATCGCGAAAAAAATTTATTTTTTAATGATTTTTAATGGCTGAATAATGATTGGCACGAGGTGATTATGATAGAACCGAAAGAACCGATAGAATTGAAAAAATCGAACAGATTTCTTTCCGCCGCGTTGCCGCAAGCGGCGGCGTTGTTGACGGCGGTTGTCGTTTTGATTTACATTTTTTCCGTCCCGATAGGGGTTGCCGACGGCGGCGGTCAATACCAAACGGTGGAGCGCATGGGGTTGCGCTACGCCGAACCTCCCTCGGACGGCTACTTCGCGGCGCGGTACGGCGTGAGCGGCAAGCCGCAGCCGCGCGATACCCGCGCGGTCATCACCGCGTTCGCGGCGCGGTATGCCGGGGATTCTCTGGACGTGCGGCGGGTCGCGGCAATCTACGGCGTACTGTTCCTCTTAGGCATATGGCTGGCGGTCAAAAGCGGCGAAAGAGCGGATTCCCTCAATTGGGCGGCGGCGGTGCTGTGCGCCTTGATTTTTACGGACATAGGCTACACGGCGTACTTCAACACGCTGTACGGCGAAGGCGCGGTGCTCACCACGTTCCTGCTTGCGGCGGCGTTGCTGCTGCTGTGCCATAAGCGGAAAGCCGCGCCGGTGTATTTGGTGGCGGCGGCGGTGTTGGCAAGCACAGCGTTCGCGTTTTGCGGCACGTTACAGGCGTGGGCGGGCGCGGTGCTCGGGCTGTGTATCGCGCGTCTTGCCGCAATCGCCCGCAACCGCGCGGAACGGTACACCGCCGTAGCGGGCGGGGCGGCGGTCGTATTGCTCTCCGTCGCGTTCGCCCTAACCTATCAACCCGCCGACTACAGCAAGAACCTCTATCACGCCGTATTTTTAGGCACGGCAAAGCATGAAAGTGTCGCCCGGTTAGGGTTAGACCCCGCTTTGGACGCGCTGAAAGGCAGTTTTTACAGCGCGGAGGCGGCGGAGCAATATCACCTTGACGAAAATTTTTACGCAAAAATAAATTACGCAAAAATCGCGGGCTTCTACCTCACCCGCCCGGGCGCGTTTTTCAAGGAGTTGGATTCCGCCGTCAAAAACGCCTATACCATCCGTCCGACCTACCTCGGGAACTACACCAAGGAACGCGGCAGGGACGGCGATTTGGCAAGCGGCTTTAGCCTGTACAGTACGTTAAAAAGCAAATTCATACCCAATACCATGACGTTTACCGCCGTGTTTTTCGCGATTTATTTTGGTATGTTACTTTATATTTACAGGACGGAAAAGGAAAAACGCCCAATCGCGGAAGTACTGCTCGGGCTTGGCGCGGCGGCGTTGTTGTGCTTGAAACTTCCCGCCGTTTTAACGGGCGGCTATGAAATCGGCAGAGCGTTGTTCACCTATAACCTCTTGTTCGATTCCATGCTCATCGCGTCCGTCGTCGCGGGCGGGCGGTATATGGCGGAGCGGCGCGGCAGACTGCGCAAAAAATACGGAGCGGAACAATAAATAAAGATAATAAATCAAGAGCAAGCCGTTTTTTGGCTCTTGATTTATGGTCTGTTACGGTGTAATGCTTACTTTTCGCAAAGCGTCGTCCCAACCGACCGCCGCGTCCAACGTCTCTGAAACGGCGCGGACAGGCGCCAGCGTCCTATCGCCGTAAAGGTTCGGCGCAACGTCAAGGACAATCGGCGCACCGTTTTTGGTGATGACATAATCCCCGATACGCATGGTAATCACCGTACCGCCGCGCCGCGCCGTAACCGTTTGCGTCGCGTCGTCCCACTCCACCCGCGCCCCCAACGCTTCATAAATCGCCCGCATAGGCACAAGGGTGCGTCCGTTCACCAACAACGGCGCGGTGTCGAACAGCAATTCCTTGCCGCCAAGCGTAACGGTAACGCCGCGCTCTGTAATTGTAACACCGTAGGTTTTTTCATACAGCACATTGCCGCCGCCGTCTTTGACCGCGACGCGGAGTGTATGTGCGCCAAGAGGGTATTTGCCGAAGTCGATCTGTACGCCGAACGGCACTTCGGAAGCGGAACCCGCCGCCGCGCCGTCCACAAAATAATCGGCGGTGAGCGCGTCGTGACCGTAAACATGCACATAGGCGTAGAGCGTTTGCGGCTTTTGCTGTATTTCCGGCGTATCGTCCAACCGTTGGTAGCGCACCGCGCCCTTGAAATGGTCTGCCTCCGTCAGTTCCCGATACGCCGCCGCCATGCGCGGCGCGGAGGACAAACTGAAATCATCCGCTTCCCCCGCCATAGTCCTGTCGAAATACGCGATCAACTTCACCTGCGGATACACCATAGGCACATACCAATACAGCCGCCGCAACTTGGCAATCGCCCATTCCGTTGTATCCTCACGCAACGCGGCGCTGTAGTGTGACGCGCCGCCCTCCGCGATGATGATCGGCTTGCGTTCGCCGTAGCGCGATACCACCTCGCGCAACGCCCGCGCCGGGTCCGCGCTGTGTCCCGCCAAAAACACCACTTCGTTAAAACGCTCCTCCTCGCTCCAATCGTTTCTGCCCAAAAAATACCGCCGCATATAGCAGGAAACACCGACGTAATCCACATACGCGTCGCCGGGATAGTAATCATTCATATCCACGCCCCAACGCGAAACTTGATTGACGCTCCACACCATTTTCGTGTTTGCCGTCCGCGCCCGCGCGAGGTCCGCGACGAATCGGAACGCGTCAATAAATTCCTCCGGGTCAGCCGCCCTCGTCCAAACGTTCACCTCTGCGGCGAACCGCAAAAAAACGTCCGTGTCATGCGCCGCCGTAATGTCTAACAGCCGCGCGATATACGCCCCGCTTTGGCGCACCGAAGCGAGTTGCGTCCCCTCACCAGGGAGGTTCAACGCCAACTCCACCGCCGCGCCTTGCGCCTGTGCGTCCTCTAACACCTGCGGAATCCAGGTGAGGTCCGGTTCGCCGAACTCCAGATACGCCAGCACCATACTTTCCCCGGGAACCTCCCGCCGCGCCTGTCCGTCAAAATTACTGCCGAACAGCACCCCGCCGCCCGATTGCTTTTCGGCGGTGTATACACTAATTTCCGACGCGTACTGCAATGCCTTTGCCTCCGCGATTTTCACGCCGTCCGTCCAGCCGCAAGCGCGGGCGTAGGGAAGATACCTCTGATAACAACGCCCTGCGGCGGCAAAATCCCCCGTCCGCTCATACGCAAGCCCCATTTGGTCTAACCGCGACCCCATAATCTCATTGATTTGACCGCTCTCCGGCTCGTTCTCGATCAGCGCGATCAGACGCGCCGCGCTGTCGATGATTTTTTCGTTGTCCCGCGCCTCTACCGCGCGGATATATTCGTCGTTCATTGCCCAAAACGCGTTAGGCAACTCATACGCCCGCACCGCCGCGCCGCCGCATAGGACGGCAACCGCCAACAGGACTGTGAACCGTTTCAGTAGTTTCATATAAAAACAACCCCTCGTTTTACACAATATTACTTTATTATCCCATTATAGTATAAATCTGTTGCGAATGTCAAGAAACGGCAACCATTGTCAAAAAACAGTAATACTTTTTCATCGGTTTTTATTTTTTTACCGCGTACCGTATTGACAGCCGCCGTTTTATGTTGTATCATAAACATGTTAATAATTCTAATAATAATGTTAATTTCTAACACAAGGGGTGTGAAATCATGCGGGAGCGGCTTTCGTTCATCAAACAGTATATCCAAGAAAAAGGCGAAGTCAAACTAACCGAACTTGAAGTTTTACTTTCCGGCACGTCCTCCATGACGTTAAGGCGTGATTTGCGCCGTCTGGAGCAAACGGGGGATGTGGTTTTGACCAAGGGCGGCGCGAAAAGCATTTCTCACCTTTCGCGGATCAAAGAGGAACTGTATTCCAAGCGTTCTATGGAAAATACCGCCGAAAAACGCGCCGTCGCGAAAAAGGCGTTGGCGTATGTGGCGGAGGGACGCTCGATTTTCCTCGATTCCGGCACTACGGTGATGTATTTGGCGCAATTGTTGGAAAATCAAAAACTGTTCATCACCACCAGTGCGCCGAATATCGCTTTGGAGTGTGTGAAAAACCCGAACGCCGTCATTCACCTGATCGGGGGCAACCTCAGCCGCGACAATCTTTCCCTTTCGGGCGTTACCGCGTTGGATTTTCTGAAAAACATCAATATAGATACCGCGTTTATCGCGTCCTCGGGCTATTCGCCGAAAAGCGGCTTTACCTGCGGCAGTTTTGACGAGGGGGAAATCAAAAAACACGTAATCTCTAAGGCGAACAAGACCATCATATTGATGGACAGTTCCAAATTCGGCAAAAATATGCCGTTCACGTTCGCGCGGGCGGCGGATGCGGATTTGCTGTTGAGTGATGAGCACATACCCGCCGACATGAAAAAACAGTTTAAGGTATGTTGAAGTAGATCTATAGAAAGGGAGTGGCGTAATGAAAACGAAAGCGGTACGTTTTTACGGCAAAGAGGATTTGCGGTTGGAGGAGTTTGAACTTCCGCGTCCGCGAGAGGATGAAATCCTCGCGCGGGTAGTTTCGGACAGCCTATGTATGTCAAGTTACAAGGCGGCGAAGCAAGGGAGCGCACACAAGCGCGTCCCGGACAACGTCGGCGAGTGTCCCGTCATCATCGGGCATGAGTTTTGCGGTGAGTTGGTCGAGGTGGGCGGCAAATGGGCAAGCCAATTCAAGGCGGGGGATAAATTTTCTATCCAACCCGCGATGAATTATCAAGGGAGCCTTGCCGCGCCGGGCTATTCCTATCCGCAAATCGGCGGCGACGCGACATACGTGATTATTCCGAATGAGGTCATGGAAACAGGCTGCCTTTTGCCGTATGACGGCGACGCGTTTTTCTACGGCTCACTCGCGGAGCCGATGAGTTGCGTCATCGGCGGCTTTCACGCGTCGTATCATACCGAAGCGGGGAGTTACGCGCATAAAATGGATATTCAGCAGGGCGGCAACATGGCGGTGCTGGCGGGTGCGGGGCCTATGGGCATGGGCGCGATCGACTACGCCGTACATCGTGGTTTGAAGCCGTCGCTGCTCGTCGTCACGGATATTGACGACGCGCGTTTGCGCAGGTGCGCCGAAATCCTCACCGTCGAGGACGCGGCGCGGCACGGCGTAACGCTGCTGTATGTCAACACCGCGCAAGTCGGGGACGCGAAAGAACATCTGCTGTCGCTGACGGACGGCAAGGGCTTTGACGACGTGTTTGTCTACGCGCCTGTCAAGCAGGTGGTGGAACTCGGGGACGGAATCCTCGGCAAAGACGGCTGTTTGAACTTTTTCGCGGGGCCGACCGACCCGGCGTTCTCCGCGCCGTTCAACTTCTATAACGCGCATTACGCGTCCACCCACATCGCGGGTACCAGCGGGGGAAACACCGCAGATATGTTAGAGGCGTTGAAACTCATGGAACAGGGAAAGGTCAACCCCGCCGCCATGAATACCCATATCGGCGGGAATGACGCTGTCATTCACACCACCCTCATCCTGACGAAAATCGCGGTGGGCAAAAAACTGATTAACACCCACCACAACCAGCCGCTTACCGCGATTGCGGACTTCGCGGCGTTGGGCGAAACGGACGAACTG
>JAIRSR010000145.1 GCA_031255355.1 Clostridiales bacterium | reverse complement strand
GCGGGAGCGAATCGACCAACAGCCTTACCCTTGCTTCCCGCGCGGAAGCGGACGGGGAAGCAACGGCGGTCTACCGCAATCCGCATGGACACACCTTGACGTTACACAAAAAAACGCTGGCAAACGCCGCCGAATACCATACCGTGTTTGAAAACACTTCCGAAAAGCCCGCCGTGCTTGAAATGCTGTCCTCGTTCGCGTTCGCCGAAGTGCGCTGTGACAAAATCCACCGCCTGCAATCCTTTTGGAGCTTGGTATCGCAGGCAAGTTTTTCCGACGCGCACGAAACGGCAGCGGTTCCGATCATCGCGGCGAATCTGCACCGCGCGATCCGGCCGTCCATGAGCCAAATCTGGGCGGTACTGCGCGAAACGGACAGCCTTGACAGGATTTATTACACCATAGCGGCAACGTTCCTCGGGCGCATGTGCCTTAGCGGTGACATAAGCGCGTTGTCAGAAGCGCAATGGGACGCGGTAAGCCGTGGAATCGCCTTTTACAACAAAGCGAAAGACCTCATCAAGCACGGCTTCACGGAACGCTTCGGGACAAACGTGGAAAGTTACAACGCGCCGGTCGGCTTCCAAGGCGTTTTGCGGAAAAACGGCAATCGCGCGTTGTTGGTGGTGCATACCTTTGCGCAGCCATGTACGCCGTCTTTGGAGGTTTTGGAGCGGTACACCGTGGCAGAGGAATACGGCGCAAACCTAACCGCAGAATTTCAAGCAAAGGCGTTTTTGTTAGTAAAAAAATAATAAAATTATAAAAAAACAAACAGGAGGGTTTTTATGGATTACGAAGCACTAAAGCACAAGTCACTGTTCCTTGAAGCGGGCGCGTTTACCGATTACGGCGGGTGGGTGCGGGACACGCAATTTATCCCGAACATCGGCTCGGCGTACCTGCTGGCGCACGGTTTAGGGGTACCCGTCAAGGACGCGCGGCATACGGCGGTGTTCCCCGCTTGCGGGAAGTACCGCGCGTGGGCGTTTACGCGGGATTGGGTCGCGAGTTGGAAAAAGGGCGTTGCGCCCGGGCTGTTTGAAGTGCTGGTAAACGGTGAAAAACTACCCGCCGTTTTCGGGAGCGAAAATGAAAACTGGCATTGGCAATACGGCGGCGAGGTGGAAATCACGTCCGCGGACGCGGAAATCACCTTGCGTGATTTAACCGGCTTCGAGGGCAGGTGCGCGGCGTTATTTTTCACGCCGGACGCGGCGTTTGTCCCCCCCGCTGACATTGCGGAGTTGACCGCCTTTCGCCGCGTGATGAACGGCTTCGAGGGGGAGCGGGATTGCGGCGCGTATGACGTCATCGTTGCGGGCGGCGGAATCGCGGGCATTTGCGCGGCACTTTCCGGTGCGCGGAGCGGCTTGCGCGTCGCTCTGGTGCAGGATCGTCCCGTAGTCGGCGGCAACAACAGTTCGGAAGCGCGGGTATGGCTCGGCGGCAAGACGAACTTCGAGCCGTTCCCCCGGGTCGGCGACATTGTCGCGGAGTTAGAGCAGGAAAAATCGGCGCACTACGGCAAGGACAATATCGGCGCGTTGTACGAGGACGAAAAAAAGATGTCGCTGCTGACCGCCGAAAAGAACATCACCCTCTTTATGGAGCAGTTCCTCACCGACGCGCGTGTAGAGGACGGCGCGATCACCTCCGTCACCGTAATGGACACGCGAAGCGGGGAATATAAAAGGCTGACGGCGGATTTGTTTGTGGACGCTACCGGGGACGCGGTCCTCGGCGCGGCGGCGGGCGCGGATTTTGAGATTACGACCAACGGGCATATGGGCATGACCAATGTTTGGTACGTCGAGGATACCGGCGAACCGCAACGCTTCCCGCGTTGTCCGTGGGCAATCGACCTGACGCACTGTGAGTTCCCCGGGCGCAAGGACGGCCCGAGCACCTATGGGCAGACCGGGGAAATCGCGCTGGGCGGCTGGTATTGGGAGAGCGGCTGCGAGCATGACCCGATTGAAAAGGCGGAATACGCGCGTGACACCAACTTCCGCGCGATGTACGGCGCGTGGGACTGCATCAAAAACGTGGACGACGCTTACAAAAACTACCGCCTCGGCAACGCGTGTTACATTGGCGGCAAGCGGGAATCGCGGCGGCTGCTCGGCGATGTGATTCTGACAAAAAGCGACGTGTACGGCCTGCGCGTGTTCGAGGACGCTTGCGTCCCCGCGACGTGGAATTTTGACGTGCATTACCCGGACAGAAAGTTCTATCCTTGCTTCCACGAGGGCGACGGCTTTTTGACGAAAGATTACCACGAGGAATTTCAAAAACCGTACTTCCTGCCGTACAGATGCCTGTATTCGCGCAACGTCACAAACCTCTTTATGGCGGGGCGCAACGTCAGCGTCACGCACGACGCGCTCGGCGCGGTACGCGTCATGCGCACCGGCGGCATGATGGGCGAGGTCATCGGCAAGGCGGCGGCACTGTGCAAAAAATACGGCGAAACGCCAAGGGCGGTATACACCAAGCACTTAAAAGAATTTTTGGATTCGTGCAAATAACGAAAGGAGGAGCGGTAAACATGGGTAACCGTGATAGAGAAATCCTGCGCGAGTTGGCAAAGGAAAAGTTGGAAATCAGCCAACTGCCGATCATGCGGCAAAGAGCGGAGGAATGGACAAAGCACAATGACCTCAAGGGCGAACGCCCCATGCTGCATTTTGAGATTTGGACGCTGACAGACCCCGCGTTTCACCACCAATGCAAGTGCGAATCAGAGGAAGCGCGCGCGATCGAGCGCGAGTTGGGGCACAGCATACTCAACCACAAAATGGTCGGCGACGACCGCGTTGTAACGGACGAGTTCATCTGCCTTTACGACGCGTCAATGATTCCGTTTGATCTGCCTGTCAAAAAGCAGAAAACAGAGGGCATAGGCTTCCACATCATCAACCAGATCGAGGACTTGGACTCGACGGAACAAATACAGCCGTCGCGCATGACTTTTGACGCGGAAAAATCTCTGAAACGCAAGGAATTCGCGGAGGAGCAAATCGGCGACATATTAAACGTCCGCATGGGTATGGGGAGTATCGGCGCGTGTTTGTCAAGCGACGTTGTCCACAGAATGGGCATGGAAAATATGTTTATGGCAATGTACGACAATCCCGAAAATTTCCACTACATGATGAACAGCCTTTCGGACGATTACGTCAAGTTCATCAAGGAGTTGGAGCGGCGCGGTATGCTGTGCGCGAACAACAAAAATGACCTTGTGGCGCAAGGCAGTTTCGGCTTTTGCGGCAGTTTGCCCGATACCGCGCGAACCGCCGCTGATTGCTGGGGATACGCCGATTCGCAGGAAACCGTAGGCATTTCCGCAGATATGTTCCACGAGTTTTTCTTTCCGTACTATAAAAAAATAGCGGATAACTTCGGTCTGCTGTCCTACGGCTGTTGTGAGCCGGTACATCAGTTTTGGGAAAAGTCGCTCTCCAACTTCACGAACTTGCGGAAAATTTCCATTTCCCCGTGGTGCGACGAGGAATACATGGGCGACGCGCTGCGCGGAAGCGGCGTGATTTATCAGCGCAAGCCAAGCCCGAACTTCGTCGGCGTAGGCAAATACCTTGACGAGGCGGCGTTTCGGGAGCATATCAAAAAGACCGTTCACGCCGCGCGGGGCTGTAAGTTGGAAATCAGTTTCCGCGACGTGTACAACTTAGAGGGGGAACCGTCCAAACCCCGCCGCGCGGTGGAAATCGCAAGAGAAGAAATAGAAAAGATGTAAGAAATCAAGCAAACGCCGCCCGGGGGAAAATTCCTCCGGGCGGCGTTGTGTGTATATCAGTCTACAATGCTGTATTTCCCTTTAATCATCAAAATAATATCGTCATTCGCCGCCGCGCCGCGTCCGTCAGAAACAGGGACAATCAACAGGGCATTTGGCGGAATCGCCTCACCGTCTTTGAGGTCCTCCCCCGAAGTGACGTTTGCCAAGCCGCCTTTTTCCGTCGTGATTGCCGTCGCGCCGCCTTTTCGCAAAATCAACTCCGTCCCCGCCTCGCAAATCACCCGCTTGCCCTGTTCCACCTCGACCACTTGAAACGCCGCCGACTGCCCGATTTTTTCAGAGAGCGACGGCAACAGCACACTTTCGATATAACTCAGCGTGACCAACGGGTCGCCGCTGTCGCCCGGCGCGGCAAAAATACGCGCCGCGCCAAGCCCTAAGACGGTAACCGCTAATAAGGCAATCCAAATCCTTTTTGTCGTCCTTTTCATTTGTACACTCCACTCCTTTCAAATACAGGGTGTGCCCGGGAAATAAGCGCGGCGGTGTTTTTCAACGACATCTTAATCCCCGATGCCGAAACTGATCGCAAGCGCGTCATTGATCCTGTGAATCAGCGCGTCGTCGATATGCCCGATTTTTTCTTTCAGCCGTTTTTTGTCAATGGTTCGTATCTGCTCCATAAGTATCACCGAATCCTTTGCCAGCCCGTATGCCGCCGCGTCGATTTCAATATGCGTCGGCATCTTCGCCTTGTTGATCTGCGAAGTGACCGCCGCCGCGATGACCGTCGGGCTGTATTTGTTGCCTACGTCGTTCTGCACAATAAGCACAGGTCTTACGCCGCCCTGTTCCGAACCGACGACAGGGCTTAAATCCGCGTAAAATATGTCTCCCCTTTTTACTATCACGTTATTCACACTCCGAAAGTTTTTCCTCATACTCAAATTGCTGATGATTATCCGCGTCAAAACACAGTTCAGCCCATTGCAGATTGAGTTCCGCCATAAGCCTGTACCCCTCTTTCAGCCGTTCCTCTGTCTCTAATTTTTTGCGGCGCGAAACGTACTCTTTCATTGCCTCGCGGATCAGTTCGCTCCTGCTCATACCCTTGCTGTTGATAAAAGCGTCCGCTTCCTCGAGAAGCGCGTGCGGCAACGATACCAAAATCCTCTTTGATTCCGCCACTTTGACCAGTCCCCCGTTCGCGTTAAATTCTGTATATCTATCTGTATATACTATTCACATATACTAATTATATACCTTTTGCGCGTCCGCGTCAATGTCAATATTAGGTATAGCGCGGATTTTTTTCAGCAACAGGGGAAAAACCCGCGCGGGCGTTGGCTTTTCGGCGTGTGCCGCAAAGCGAAAACCCGTAATCAGACCAGATAGTTCAGAATTTCCACAACTCTGCCGTCTTGGGTATAACAGCGGGGGACGCGTTTACCGATGACGCAAAGGAGTTCATAGTGGACGGTACCCTCGATCCGCGCCAACTCCTCTATGGGGATGGAAAGTCCCTGTCCGGCGCCGAACAGCACGACTTCCTCCTCAATGCTTATATTATTGACATCTGTAACGTCAATCATACATTGATCCATACAAATTCTTCCCAAAACAGGCGCGAACTGTCCGCTGACAATGGTTTTCGCCTTGCCGGAGAGCAGGCGGGAGTATCCGTCCGCGTAGCCGATCGGCACCGTCGCCACCTTGGTATTCCGCGCCGTCGTATAAATTCCCCCGTAACTGATCCGCTCCCCTGCGGGGACTTCTTTGATATGCGCGATTGCGGATTTCAACTGCATCGCGGGGCGCAGCGGCAAATCGTAGTGAATTTCCGACGGATACAATCCGTACAGCGAGATCCCGACCCGAATCATATCCAACCGCATATGCGGGAAGCGCATTGCCGCCGCGCTGTTGCAAACGTGTTTCAGCGGTATGGAAATCCCCCGCCGCGCCAGCGCGTCCGCGACCGCCGTAAACCGCGCGAACTGCATTTCGGTGTACGCCGCGTCCTCCTCGTCAGCGCGGGAAAAATGCGTAAACAAACCCTCGATTTCAACGTTCGGCAAGGTGGCGAGGTCTGCAATCAAATCCACCGTCGCGGCGTTGGCGGGATAGCCGAGCCGATTCATTCCGGTATCGACTTTGACATGTATTTTCGCGGTCTTGTTCTGCCGCTGGGCGGCGTTTGACACCGCTTTCGCCGTGGAAAAATCGTACACCGTCGGCGTAATGTCAAGCGCGGTCATTTCGCCCATATACTCTGCGGGCGTATGCCCTAACACCAAAATCGGTATATCAATCCCGCTGTTGCGCAGTTGGAGCGCCTCGTCGGGAATCGCCACCGCCAGCGCGTCCGCGCCGCTGTCCGCGAGGGTGCGCGATACCTCTTGCACACCGTGCCCGTAAGCATCCGCTTTTACCACCGCCATGATTTTCGCGTCGGACGCGAGTTCCCGAAACTGCTTCAGATTATAAGTAATCGCGTCAAGCGACACCTCACACCATGCCCTGTATACGCTTTCCGACATAACAGCAACCAACTTCCTCTCTTGGCGGGTCCCCGCCGTCAGACCGCCGACAGCGCGTGCGGAATCTGTTCCAGCAAATCCCCCGCCAACATACCGCGCTCCCCGAACCGCCGCGCCGCCAAATCCCCCGCCGCGCCGTGCAGATACACGCCGTTCGCCGCCGCCAAAGCGGGGGGCTGCCCTTGGGCAATCAGCGAACAGATCATTCCGGCGAGAACGTCGCCGCTTCCCGCCGTCGCCATGCCGCTGTTGCCGTTGACGTTGATACGGATTTCACCGTCCGGCGACGCAACGACGGTACGCGCGCCTTTCAGCACGGTCACTACATTATATTCCGCGGCGAAGTCTTTTGCGACCCCGACGGCGTTATTTCGCACTTCGTCTGCCGATGACCCTGTCAGCCGCGCCATTTCCCCGGGATGCGGCGTAATGACAACCCCGCAAACGTTCCCCTTTAACATATCTGTATGCGCCGAAAGCGCGTTTATGCCGTCCGCGTCCAACACAACGGGCGATTGCGCGGTGTTCAGCACCGCCTCCACCACGGCGGGAACGTCGCCGCCCCGCCCTAAGCCGCAGCCGCAGACGATCGCATCCGCGCCTTGCGCCGCCTGTGTCACGGCGGGGATACAGTCAGCGGAAAGCCCGCCGCCGCGCTCCGCGAGGGGGAAGGTCATCACCTCGGTCAACTTCCGCGCCATAATGCCGTTCAGCGATTGCGGTATGCCCAACGTAACCAACCCGCAGCCGGTACGCAAGGCGGCCTGTGCCGAAAGATACGCCGCGCCGGTCATGCCGACCGAACCGCAAACCGCAAACACCTTGCCGAAACTGCCCTTGTGGGAATCACTCTCCCGCACCGGCAATTCCGCGCCGCGAATCACACGCGCCTTGATATTTTGCCGCGCTACCGCCCCGGGCGCGAACGATACGCCGCGCACCACGACCCGACCCGCGTACCGCGCGGCGGGATAGCACACCAACCCGATTTTGTGCAAGCCGAATGTGACGGTAACCGCCGCTTGGACGCATACCCCCGCGACCGCGCCGGTATCGCAGTCCGCGCCGCTCGGCAAATCGACGGAAACCACGGGCTTCCCCGCGCCGTTGATCGCCGTAATCGCTTCCCGCACCGCGCCGCGAGGCGCACCCGCCGCGCCGATTCCCAAAAGCGCGTCAATAATCACGTCCGCGCCGCGCAACGCTTCCGCGTCCAAGCCGATTTTC
>JAIRSR010000127.1 GCA_031255355.1 Clostridiales bacterium | reverse complement strand
GTCCAAACCGCCGTAACACATAAAGGCGGAACGCGGCAAAAACTCCCCCTCCTCCAACGCGGCGGCGGTCAGCACCGTTTTGAATACCGAACCTACGTCATACGGCATAATGGCGCGGTTGAGCAACTCCCCCTTGCCGCTGTCCAAATACTTCGCGATTTCCGACTGCTTAAAATTCGGGCGGCTCACCATAGCGGCAATGTCCCCCGTCCGCACGTCCACCACCACCGCCGCGCCGCGCTCCACCCCGCGATCCATAGCGGCTTCGGCGATTTTTTGAATATGGTAATCCACAGAAAGTTTTACGCCCTGATACGTCTTGACGCTCTGTTTGCGGTACCCCAAGCCCGACATCAACTTTCTGTTCGCGTTTTTAATCATAGAAATACTGTCGTTCGCCTCCGCAGTCAGCGCGTCGTTAAACACGCGCTCGATTCCGAAGCCGCCGTTATCCGAAGTGTAGCCTATGACATGGCTTAAAACGCCGCCCGCGTTATACCGCTCACTGACGTTGAACAGCGAAACGCCGCGCATTTTCACCAGCCGCGCCTGCCGCTCCGTCACGGCGCCGAGCGCGAAAATCTGCAAATCCTCGCCGGTAAAATCCTGCCCGATCAGCCGGGCGGCTTCGTCAAGATCGGCGCACTCTTTCGGGACGACCGCCGCGTACAGCCTGCTTTGCCCCTCTGTAATCGCAAGCATATTGCGATCATAAATCACGCCCCGCGCCGTTTTTATCGGGATATGTTCCGTCCGCTGAACCGCCGCTTCCCGCGCGTACCGCTCCCCACGGTAAAGGGAAATGTAGCCCAACCGCGCAAGCAACAGCGCGAACACCGTCACGCTTGCGATTCCGCAAAGTTTTATCCTGTTCATTTTCATCACCATACGCTATTTTTTCAAAAAACAGTGGAAATTATACCAACCTATGTGGTACAATAGGTTAATAATACAATCGACCTGTCCGCTCCCCCTTGCGTGAGCGGACAGGTCGAATATAAAACAGGCGGGGAGAGAAAATGAGAAGCGTTCACATTAACAAAAACGACGCGGGGCAGCGTTTGGATAAATTTCTGCACAAATATTTCAAATCAGCCATGCCGACGGCACTGATTTATAAATATATCCGTAAAAAGCGCGTCAAGGTAAACGGCGGACGGAGTGTTCCCGATTACACACTGCAACCCGGCGACGTTTTGGAGTTGTACGTCAACGACGAATTTTTCACCCGTGACGGCGCGGCGCACACACGCTATGTCACGCCCGACTTCGGCGTGGTGTACGAGGACGAAAATATTATTTTGATTGACAAAAAAGCGGGTGTGGTGGTACACGACGACGACGGCGGTACGGTCAACACCCTCATCGCGCAATTGCTCTCCTACCTCACCGCCAAAGGGGAATACGACCGAGCGCGGGAACACAGTTTCGTCCCCGCCCTGTGCAACCGTATTGACCGCAACACAAGCGGTATTGTCATCGCGGCGAAAAACGCCGAAGCCCTCCGCGTGATGAACGACCTTATCAAGCACAGAAAACTCAAAAAATATTACCTCGCGCTTTGCGAGGGGATTATGGAACAAAAACAAGCCGTCCTGCGGGACTATCTTTTTAAGGACAGCGTACAAAACAGGGTATATGTGACGAAAACACCCCGCCCGGGCGCGGTAAAAATCGTCACTGCGTACCGCGTGTTGGAACAGCGCGAACATTCCGCTCTGTTGGAAATTGAGTTGGTCACGGGCAGGACGCACCAAATCCGTGCGCACCTCGCTTCCGTCGGACACCCCTTATCGGGCGACGGAAAGTACGGCAGGAACAGCGCGGGGCGCAAGGGACAAGCGCTTCACGCCTACCGCGTGGAGTTCCTCGGCGGCTTTGAGGACACCGTCCTCGCCTATCTAAGCGGAAAGGTGTTCACGTCCGAAAGCGCGGATTTCATCTGATATAAACCTCCGGCGGTTACTCCGCTTCCGCTTCCGTTTCAAACACGCCTGCGTCGGTGTTCATCATCATTTCATTCCACTGTGCGCGGGTCACCAAAACCTCGCGCGGCTTTGTGCCGTCAAACTTCCCGATAATGCGGCGTTCCTCCATTTGGTCAATCAGCCGCGCGGCGCGTTGGTACCCCACCTTTAACCGCCGTTGGTACATCGCGACGGAGGCTTGTCCCGCCTCGATCGCCATTTCAACGGCTTGCGGCAACAGTTCATCCGCCGCGCCGCCCTTGTCCTCATTCGCAGTCTGACGCTCTCCCGCGCTTTCAATTTGCTCCATAACGTCTTGGTTGTATTCCACCTCGTTTTGTCCCTTGACAAACGAAACGATACTTTCCACCTCTTTATCCGTCACAAACGCGCCTTGCACACGCACCGGCTTGGACGCGCCCATAGGATAGTACAGCATATCGCCGCGCCCCAATAGTTTTTCCGCGCCGCCCGTGTCAATAATGGTGCGGCTGTCCACGTAGGACGAAACCGCGAACGCGATTCGGGAAGGAATATTCGCCTTGATAATGCCCGTGATTACGTCCACAGACGGCCGTTGCGTCGCGATGACAAGGTGCATTCCCGCCGCCCGCGCCATTTGCGCAAGTCTGCATATGCTGTCCTCAACGTCGTTGGGCGCGACCATCATAAGGTCCGCAAGTTCGTCTATGATAATGACGATCTGCGGCAGTTCCTCTAACTCATTTTCCCGCGCGAACGCGTTGTACCCTTTCAAATCGCGCACGTTGTTATCCGCGAACAGTTTATAACGGTTGGTCATTTCCACCACCGCCCACTGCAACGCGCCCGCCGCCTTGCGCGGGTCTGTCACCACGGGGATCAAAAGGTGCGGAATCCCGTTATAAATGCCGAGTTCCACCACTTTCGGGTCTACCATAACCAACTTCACCTCATGCGGCGCGGCCTTGTATAAAATGCTGGCGATGAGGGTGTTGATGCACACCGACTTCCCCGAGCCGGTAGACCCCGCAATCAGCATATGCGGCATACGCGCAATATCCGCGACGATCGGCTTCCCCGCGATGTCCTTTCCCAACGCGAACGCGAGGCGGCTTTGAAATTTTGAAAAATCTGCGGTACCGATGACCTCACGAATGTTGACGTTGCTTTGAAACTCGTTCGGCACCTCGATCCCGATCGCCGTTTTGCCCGGCACAGGCTCGATCCTGATCCCCGTAGCGGCAAGGTTGAGGGCGATGTCGTCGGATAAATTCGTGATTTTGCTCATTTTCACCCCCGCGCTGGGCTGTAGTTCATAGCGCGTAATGGTGGGGCCTTTGCTGTAATCCACGATACGCGCGTCCACGCCGAAAGAGGTCAGCGTGTCGATGAGTTTTTTCGCGGTGCGCTCCAACGCCTCCTCCGCGAGGTGGGACGGCTTTTCCGGCTCCCGCAAAATGCTCAGCGGCGGGAATTTATAGTCGATTCTGTCGTTGACAACCTCGATTTCCAGTTGCTGCGGCTCCTCCCGCTTTTTCTTTTTCGGCAAAAACGCCGCTTCCGTCGCCGCGTCAATCGCCTCTTCAATCGCTTCTTTATCCGGCTCCTGCGTCACTTGAACGTCCGCAGGCGCATCCTCCTCCGGCACGGTTTCAACCGGCGGTTCGGGCAGAACGCCGCGCTTTTCCTCCGCGTTCTTTTTCTTTTTGTCGGGGAAGTCCGCGAAGTCCTTTTCAAAATCCAAAATCTGTTTTTTAATCCGCGTCAGTTCGCGCTTCATTTTCGCGGGCATTTCCCGCCGCGGAGTATCGCGCTCGTCCTCCTCCTCGTCGTCGTCGCCGTCCTCCGCGAACCGCTCTCTGATTCCGTTACGAATCGCGCCCAATACCCGCACGACGGAGATTTCAAACACGGCAATCAGCAGTGTCAAAAGCAAGGCGGCGACCAGAATCACACTGCCCGCCTTGCCAAAGGGCGCAAGAAGCAAGTGCGTAATGATGCCGCCGGCAAACCCGCCGCCATGCCCCGCCTGCCCCAGTTCCCAATAGTCCGCGCCGCCCGGGTTTTCCGCCAAATGCCACAGTACGCTCACCGCCACCAACAACACGCCGCAAAGCCAGTACTTCAAGCGGTACGCGCACGGGTCACGCTTGATCAGGATATGCGCCGCCGCGCCTATCGTCACAAAGCACAAAAAATAGGCGGGAACGCCCAGCAGTCCCATAGCAATCGACTTGACCGCCTCGCCGACCTCACCTGTCGCGGCGGTAAAAAAACTTAGGGCGATAA
>JAIRSR010000003.1 GCA_031255355.1 Clostridiales bacterium | reverse complement strand
TCCGTGACGTTGCCGTCCTCGTCCTCGATGTCCAATTCGGCGGTGAGATTTTCCGCCCGCGCCGCCGTGACAAACGCGGTGAGCGGGTCAGCGTCCAACTCCGGCTCGTCCGCTTCGTTCGCTTCGTCAGATTCTTCGGATTCTAATGTTAGTTCGGCTTCCTCACCGTCGATTGCTTCCCCGGCTTCCAACGCCGATTCAGATTCGTCCGCTTCGGCGGATTCCTCGCCGTCCGCTTCGTCCTCCTCCGGTTCCAACGCGGCGCGAACGTCCTCTGTATCAATTCCCGCGTCGTCAGCCGCCGTCAGGTACGCGTCCAGCATTTCCCGCGACAACGCATACTCGCCTGCGGCTTCCTCATACTGCCCCGCGCCAATGCCGAACAGATGCCAACCGTCGCCGAATACGCCGTCATTCGCCCAATCGGTGGCGATGGTGCCGACGCTCGTTACCGAAACGTAGTAGACCAAAAACATCACCAACGCGAAAATCGGCAACGCCGCGAAGCGGTTTGTGACTACTTTATCAATTTTATCCGATGTGGACAGCCCGCCCTTGTTGCGGATTTTACAGCAATCCTTAATAATCGAATCTATGTAAGCGTACCTCTGGGCGGTGATAATGCTCTCCGCGTCGTCGTCCAACTCCTTTTCGCATGCCTTGATGTCGCCCTCGATATGCGCTAACATCGTGACGGGAATGTTGAGTTTTTCAATGATTTTCGTGTCGCGCTCAAACAACTTGACGGCGAAAAAGCGTTGCTGTTCCTCCGGCAGATTGTGCAACGCCGCTTCCTCGATGTGGGCAAGGCAATGTTCCACGCTCCCGCCGAAACTGTGGCGCGGAACGGCTCCTCCGGCGTTAGCCGCACTTACCGCAGCGTTTGCCGCCTCGGTTACGCCCGCCCCTTTGAGCGCGGAAATTTCAACCACTTTTCGCCCAAGTTCCTTAGAAAGACGCTCCGTATTGATTTTGTCGCCCTTTTTGGATACTGCGTCCATCATATTGACGGCGACGACAACAGGGATTCCCATTTCGGTGAGTTGTGTCGTTAAATACAGGTTGCGCTCTAAATTCGTGCCGTCAATGATGTTCAAAATTACGTCGGGACGCTCATCAATAAGATAATTCCGTGAAATGACTTCCTCTAACGTGTAGGGTGACAGCGAGTAGATGCCCGGCAGGTCAACCACCGTTACGTCCTTGTGTCCCTTGAGTTTCCCCTCTTTTTTCTCTACCGTTACGCCCGGCCAGTTTCCGACAAACTGATTAGAGCCGGTCAGCGCGTTAAACAGTGTGGTCTTGCCGCTGTTCGGGTTGCCTGCAAGCGCGATTTTAATCGACATTTTTTAATTCCTCCTTTATAGATTCCGCTTCAACTCCCGCCGCGCGGAAGATTTTGGGCAGGTGCTTAGTCCGACTAACTCACATGCCCGAAAAACGCGAAGACATCACTGTCTTCGCTTATGTTTTTAAGACAAGCGTTGTTATTCCACCTCGATCAGCCGCGCGTCCTCTTTCCGCAAAGAGAGTTCGTAGCCGCGCACGGTAACTTCCACAGGGTCGCCCAACGGCGCGACCTTGCGGACGAAAATCTCTACGCCCTTGACCACGCCCATGTCCATGATCCGGCGTTTCACCGCGCCCCCGCCGCCAATCCCCGTGACCTTTACAGTGCGTCCGGGCTGAATTTCCTTTAATGTTCGCATATGCTTACCCCTTTCATATCATAATTTGTCTTGCCATTTCGTCACTGATTGCCACGCGGGATTCCTTAACATTTACAATTACGTTGCCGCCGAGTTTGGTGATTACCGTAATCGGCGTTCCCGGCACAAAGCCGAGATTTTCAAGGAACTGCCGCGTTTCAGCGTTCCCGCCGACCCTTTTTATGGCGCCGGGTTTTCCGGCGTCGAGCATAGCCAACGGCATCATAACGCCTCCTCCTGTTCTTATGCAGTCTGTTAGTAAGTCTAACTGAATACTATCATACTAAATATCGACAGGGTTTGTCAATAGTTTTGCGTAAGTTTTATGTAAAATTTTTTATGGACGGTGTATTTTGTGTTGATTTTCTCATTGAAACATAGTATAATAATGGTAGTCGGTCTAAAATGTAGGAGGATGAATCATATGCCCGAACCTATAGAATCAAGGGAAAATTATTTAGAAACTGTGTTTATGCTCAGCAAAAAAGGCCCGGTACGCGCCACGGACGTTGCGGAAATGTCGGGCTATTCCAAGCCAAGCGTCAGCGTCGCCGTACATTCGTTGGAAAACGCGGGGTATATCGAGATAGACGAAAATAAATTTATTCACCTCACCCCAAAGGGGGAAAAAATCGCTATGGAAGTGTACGCGCGGCATAAGTACATCACGGCGTTTTTGACACGCGCGTTGGAGTTGGCGGAGGATACCGCCGAAGCGGACGCTTGCAAAATCGAGCATTTTATCAGTACGGAAATGTACGAGGCGATTCAAAAATACGTGGACGAAAAACGGTAAAACGCAAGTACCAATCCCCCTGCGCGTGAGCAAACCGGGGCGTTTTTGCCGCGTCAGCAAGAGGTTCCCGCCAATCCGACGGTGGATTCGCGGGGTTTTTTCTGCCCGTTGTGAAACATCTGCGAAGCGGGGAAAAACAGCGGGGTACAAATTTTGTCAGAAAGTCTATTGAAATGTACTGAAAAATGTGATAATATAAAAAGCGGTGTACGCGCGGGGCGCGTCGGGCGGTATTTTCCGTTGGGCAAACCCGCGCAAATAAGCGATTGCGCTTGATTGCAAGAGGAATTACATTTGAAAATTCGCCTTTTCCGTCGAAAAAGCCGCGCGGGACGGTCCGCGCGTACAGACCTTGGACAGGCGTTTAGGAGGTTGTTTATGAAATACGCGGCGGTTTTAGGCTTCGGCACGGTAGGGTCCGGCGTTGTCGAGGTCATAAGCGGAGGGTCGTTTCAGAGCAAAGCGGGTGAGGACATCGCGGTGAAAGCCGTGCTGGACGTCAGAAAGTTCCCGGACAGCCCTTTCGCGGACTTAATCACTGACGATTACCAAGCGATCATAGAGGACAAGGAAATCAGCATCGTCATAGAAACTATGGGCGGCATAACGCCCGCCTATGAATTTACCGCGCGTGCGCTTCGGGCGGGGAAAAGCGTCGTCACCTCTAACAAGGAACTGGTGGCGAAAAAGGGCGCGGAGTTGATTAAAACCGCGCGGGAACACGGTGTGAGTTACCTGTTCGAGGCAAGCGTGGGCGGCGGGATTCCGATTATACGTCCCTTGCATAACTGTTTGGCGGCGAATGAGATTCAGGAAATCATGGGGATTCTAAACGGCACGACCAATTACATCTTGACACAAATGATTCAAAACGGAAAGTCTTTCGGCGGCGCACTGGAGGACGCGCAGGCAAAGGGATACGCGGAGCGCAACCCCGCCGCGGACGTGGAGGGGCATGACACCTGCCGCAAAATCGCGATTTTATCCGCGCTGTCCTACGGCAAGCAAATTGACAGCGACGCGGTGCCGACGGAGGGCATTACGGCGGTCACGCTGCAAGACGTGGCGTATGCTGAAAAAATCGGGTACGTGATTAAACTCATCGGCAGGAGCAAAAAATCCGGCGGCAAGGTGTACGCGCGGGTCAGCCCGCTGTTGTTGCCCAAGGGACACCCGCTTGCCGGCGTGGAGGACGTGTTCAACGCTATTTTGGTGCGGGGGAGCGCGACGGGCGATGTGATGTTTTACGGCAAGGGCGCGGGGAAACTGCCGACGGCAAGCGCGGTAGTCGCGGATTGTATCGACATCGTCAAGCACGGCCCTGCGGGTGCGCCGTTCTGGGAGGACGGCGGCGAACTCACCCGCGACAGCGGCGAAAACGTTAGGTTTTACCTGCGCATCAAAGCGGACGACGTAAGCCGCGCGGAAAACGGCGTACAAGCGGTATTCGGCAAGGCGCGGGTGATCGGGAGCGGCGCGGGGGAGTTGGCGTTTCTTACGCCGGAACTTTCGGAGGAGGCGTTCCGCGAGGCGGAGCGCAGGTTGGAACATCTGATCGGCGGCGAAAATATTTTAGGGAAACTACAGGTGATGGAGTAGGGACGGGAGAACGCTATGATAACCGTAACAGTACCCGCGACCAGCGCGAATGTAGGGCCGGGCTTCGACTGCATAGGCGTTGCGCTTGCGTTATATAATACCGTTTCGGCAAGGGAGACGGACGGCGGTTTGCTGATTGAAATCCTTGATGAGTCGAGCGAATTTTTACCGCGTGACACTAAAAATTTAGTGTACCGCGCGATGAAATCCGTGTTTGACGAGGCGGGATATACGCCTTCGGGTCTGCGCATTACACAGCGCAACGCCATTCCCGTAACGCGCGGGTTGGGGAGCAGCAGCGCGAGCATTGTCGGCGGCATTATGGCGGCGAACGCGCTATGCGGCGCGGGAATGTCGCGCGGGGATATGATTTCCTTCGCGGCGCGGCTGGAGGGACACCCGGACAACACCACGCCCGCGTTGGCGGGAGGTATGACGGTTGCGGCTTTGGACGGCGGCAACGCGTATTACCAAAAAATCCCTATTGATGGGAACCGTTTGAAATTCGCGGTATTCGTGCCGAATTTCACACTGCGCACCAAAAAGGCGCGAAGTGTGCTGCCAAGCGCGGTTCCGCACGAGGACGCGGTGTTTAACGCTTCCCGCGCCGCGCTTTTGACCGCTTCGGTGATTACCGGGAATTACGCCAACCTCAAAATCGCGTTGGACGACAGGCTGCACCAACAGTACCGCCGCCATTTGATCAAGGGTATGGACGGCATTACGGAACAGGCGGCGCGTTGCGGTGCGTGGGGGTGCTGTGTCAGCGGCGCGGGACCTGCGATCCTCTCTTTGATAGACGCGGAACGGGCGGCGCGGTTTTCCACTGAAATGTCGGCGTTCCTGTCACGTGAAATGCCCGAATGGAATTTAATGGTATTGGAGCCGGATAACCTCGGGGCGACCCTCACGCGGTAAAGGCGGGGGAAGCCCGTAACATAGATATTCAAAAGTAACGGGAGGTCATAGATTTGGGTATAGTCGTGCAAAAATTCGGCGGAAGTTCCGTCGCGGACGCGGGGCGGGTTTTGAACGTCGCGGGGCGCATTATCGACGCTTATCAGCAGTGCGGGAGCGTCGTTGCGGTAGTTTCGGCGCAAGGGGATACTACGGATGACTTGCTTGCGCGGGCGGCGGAACTCAATCCCAAGCCGTCCAAGCGGGAAATGGACGTGCTGCTTTCCACCGGGGAGCAGATTTCCATGTCGCTGTTGGCAATGGCGATTGAGAAGTTAGGGTTCCCCGCCGTTTCACTCACCGGCTGGCAGGCGGGAATGAACACGGGCAGTCAGTACGGCGCGGCAAGGATTCAAAAAATCAATACCGAAAGGATTACGCGGGAACTTGACGCGAAGCGGATCGTCATCGTCGCGGGGTTCCAAGGGATCAACAAATACGACGACATCACCACCCTTGGGCGGGGCGGCAGTGATACCACCGCCGTCGCGCTGGCGGCG
>JAIRSR010000232.1 GCA_031255355.1 Clostridiales bacterium | reverse complement strand
GGGGCGCGGTACGGATATTGTGCTTGGCGGCAACGCGGAATATATGGCGAAGCATGAAATGGCAAAAATGGGCTTTGACGACGCGATGCTCAGCGAAGCGACGAGTTTCGCGGACACGGACGATGAGGAAAAACTCAACGCGCGGGCGACGTACAGGACGCTTTACGAAAAGCACAAGCCCGCCGCCGACGCGGAACATGAGGAAGTCATCAAAGCGGGCGGACTGTTCATTATCGGGACGGAACGGCACGAGAGCAGACGGATTGACAACCAACTTCGGGGACGAAGCGGACGGCAGGGGGACATTGGCGCGTCAAAGTTTTATATTTCCTTAGAGGATGATTTAATGCGGCTGTTCGGCTCGGAGCGGTTAATCGGCATGGTGGAAACTTTGGGGTTGGAGGAGGATCAGCCGATCGAGGCGAAAATGCTCTCTAACGCGATCGAAAGTGCGCAAAAACGAGTAGAGGGCAGGAATTTTGACACCCGCAAACACGTCCTGCAATACGACGACGTGATGAATCAACAGCGCGAGTTGATTTACGGTCAGCGCGGTCAAGTGCTGGAGGGGGAAAACCTGCGCGACAACATCATGACAATGGTGGACAGCGCGGCGGAAAAAATCGTCGCGGTAACGGCGGGGGAAAGTCAGCACGGCGACGATTTCTCTTGGGAAACGTTTACCACACTGATGTTGGAGCAATTCGGCATTATGACGGAACTCGACCCGGAACAGCGCAAGGAACTGTCGCGGGACGACCTGCGGGAGTTTATTACCGACGCGGCGCACAAGGCGTATGAGCGGAAAGAAGCGGAGTTCGGCGAGGAAGCAATGCGCGAGTTGGAGCGCGTCATTCTGCTGCAAGTGGTAGACCAAAAGTGGATGGATCATATCGACGCGATGGACCAACTGCGCACCGGGATCGGGTTGCGGGCGTATGCCCAGCGCGACCCTGTGATCGAGTACAAATTCGAGGGCATGGATATGTTTGAGGAAATGATTGGGACGATCAAAGAGGACACCGTGAAATATATCCTCCACGCAAGGCTGAACACCGAAATCAAGCGCGAGCAGGTGGCGCGGCCTACTATGGCGACGCGCGGCGGCGGCGACGGAGAGCCGGAAAAGAAAAAGCCCGTAGTCAAGGGCGAAAAGGTAGGCAGGAACGAACCGTGCCCTTGCGGGAGCGGTAAAAAATACAAAAAATGCTGCGGACAGTAACCGTATGTTCACAGCGAATCATAAGGAAAAACGGCGTACTGCCGTAAAAACCATAAATTTATAAGGATGTGAGTTCATGTTGGAGTTCGAGGAATACCGTCTATCGCTTGACGGCTTGGAAAAAGACATAAATGAATTGAGGGATTCACTTTGACATCGCGGGAGTTACGGCGAAAATAGAGGAATTGGAACAAGCCGCCGCCGCGCCTGATTTTTACGCCGATATGGAACACGCGCAAAAAATCATGCGCAACACCAAGCAACTTAAGGACAAGGCGGCGCGGTATGACGCGCTTTATCGTCAGTGGGAGGATTTGGTTACGCTGGTTGCGCTCGGCAACGAAATGGAAGATGTTTCCGTCCTTGACGAGGTGCGGGACGGCAGCGCGGAACTGACGCGGGAGTTAGAGGCAATGCGGTTGGAAACGCTGTTATCGGGCGCTTACGACAAAAACAACGCCATTATGACACTGCACAGCGGCGCGGGCGGTACGGAAGCGCAGGACTGGGTGGAAATGCTGCTTCGGATGTTTTGCCGTTGGGCGGAACGGCGCGGGTACGGCGTGGAAACGCTGGACTACCTCGCGGGTGACGAGGCGGGTGTGAAAAGCGTCACGATTTTGATCGAGGGCGTCAACGCTTACGGCTACGCCAAAGCGGAAAAAGGCGTACACCGCTTGGTCAGAATTTCCCCCTTTGACGCGTCGGGGCGCAGACATACGTCTTTTGCCTCGGTAGAGGTCATGCCGGAAATCAGTGACGAAATCCAAGTGGACATCAATCCGGAGGATTTGCGGGTGGATACCTACCGTGCCAGCGGCGCGGGGGGGCAGCACATCAACAAGACGGACAGCGCGATTCGGATTACGCATCTTCCGACGGGCGTTGTCGTATCGTGCCAAAGCGAACGCTCACAGCATAAAAACCGCGAAACGGCAATGAAAATGCTGAAATCAAAGTTGATTCAACTTGCCGAGCAGGAGCATAAGGAAAAAATTGAGGACTTAAAAGGTGTGCAAAAGGATATTGCTTGGGGCAGTCAAATCCGCTCCTATGTGTTTCATCCGTATAATATGGTAAAGGATCACCGCACCAATTTTGAGGCGGGCAATATCAACGGCGTTATGGACGGCGATTTAGACGGCTTTATCAACGCTTACCTAAAAAGCGCGTCGCTCGGTACGCTGAATTTGAAGTAATAAACGGAGGAATCACGATTGTTTGATAAATTGTCGTTTATAGAACAACGGTACGGGCAACTGTGCGCGGAAGTCAGTGACCCGGCTGTGATTGCGGATCAACAGAGGTTTCGCGCTTTGTGCAAGGAGCAATCGGACATCACCCCCATTGTGGAAAAATACCGCGAATACAAGGCGGCAAAGGAAACCGCCGAGGAAGCGCGGGAAATGCTGAACGATACGCTGGATAAGGAGTTTCGTGATTTGGTGCAGTCCGAATATGACGAATCGCGGGAGAAAATCACGCAATACGAGGAAGCGCTCCGCGTATTGCTGCTGCCCAAAGACCCTAACGACGACAAAAGCGTTATCGTCGAGATTCGCGGCGGCGCGGGCGGGGACGAGGCGGCGTTGTTCGCGGGGGACCTTTTGCGTATGTATTCCATGTACGCCGAAACGAAGCGATGGCGGGTGGAAACGCTCAACATGAACGCGACCGAGTTGGGCGGCATTAAAGAGGTATCCTTTGAAATCAACGGCACAGGCGCGTACAGCAGATTGAAATACGAAAGCGGGGTACACCGCGTTCAGCGGATCCCCTCGACGGAGAGCGGCGGGAGGATACATACGTCTACCGTAACGGTGGCGGTGCTTCCCGAGGTGGAGGAAGTAGAGGTAGACATCGGCGCGAACGATTTGCGCATCGACGTGTTTCGCGCGGGCGGCCCGGGCGGGCAGTGCGTCAACACAACGGATTCTGCGGTGCGGATTACCCATGTACCCACCGGGCTGGTCGTATCTTGCCAAGACGAAAAATCACAGTTGAAAAACAAGGATAAAGCCATGAAAATCCTGCGTTCGCGGCTGTACGAACTGATGCAGAGCAGGCAGAACGCCGAAATCGCGGAACAGCGTAAAAATCAAGTCGGCACCGGGGACAGGAGCGAACGCATCCGCACCTATAACTTCCCGCAGGGGCGCGTCAGCGACCATAGAATCGGTTTGACACTGCACAAGTTGGACGCGGTGCTCAACGGCGCGTTGGACGAGGTCATCGACGCGCTTACCACCTATTATCAAGCGGAAAAGTTAAAAGGGGAATTACAGTGACGACACAAATGCTCACAATGTCAGAGGGGGATTTAGCCCGCGCCGCGTCAATTCTGAAAGGCGGCGGGCTTGTCGCGTTCCCGACGGAAACGGTATACGGCTTGGGGGCGAACGCGCTGGACGCGAATGCCGTTAGCGGGATTTTCAAGGCAAAAGGGCGGCCGTGCGACAATCCTCTGATTACGCATATCGCGGATAAAAGCCGCTTGGAAGCGTTGGTCGAAGCCGTTCCCGCCGCCGCCGAAAAACTGATAGACGCTTTTTGGCCGGGACCGCTTACCATTGTGATGAAAAAAAGCCGTAACGTTCCTGACATTGTCAGCGCGGGGCTGGATACGGTGGGGGTGCGTCTGCCGGAACACCCGGTTGCTCTGCGGTTTTTGACGGCTTGCGGCTTGCCTGTCGCCGCGCCGAGCGCGAACACCTCAGGAAAGCCGAGCCCGACCGCCGCCGCCCACGTCGCGGAGGATTTGGCGGGGAAAATAGACGCGATTGTGGACGGGGGGAAATGCGGGATCGGCTTGGAATCGACGGTAATCGACGTGAGCGGCGAGGTTCCCGCCTTGCTCCGACCGGGCGGCGTTACCTACGAACAGTTGACTTCTCTGTTAGGGGAAGTGCT
>JAIRSR010000213.1 GCA_031255355.1 Clostridiales bacterium | reverse complement strand
AGGCGGCGGCGGACGCGGGGGAAATTTACAAGAGCAAACGCTGTGAAACCGGGTACATGGCGCAGCGCGTCCGCGTCACGCCGGGGCGCACGGTGTTTGCGGAGGTTATGACGGTTTTCGCGGAATTAGAGGAAATCGAGCGCACTCTTGACGAAATCGCGGCAAAAATCGGGGCGGGGGACGCGTCGCTCGTGAAAAAACAGCACGACTTATCGGAGGAGTTTGAGCGGCGCGGGGGGTACACCTACAAAAGCCGCGTGAAATCCGCTCTTTCGGGGCTGGGCTTCACGGAGGGGGAAGCGGGGCAGGAAATCTCCACGCTAAGCGGAGGACAGCGCACCCGCGCGACGCTTTGTAAAATTTTGCTGAGCGGCGCGAACGTCCTGTTGCTCGACGAGCCGACCAACCACCTCGACACCGCCGCCGTGGAATGGTTGGAGGAGTTTTTACGCGCCTACGCGGGCGCGGTGGTGATTATTTCCCACGACAGGTACTTCCTCGACCGGGTGACGCGCCGCACCTTTGCGCTGGAGCATAAAACGCTGACGGTGTACGGCGGGAATTACTCCTATTACGTCAAGAAAAAAGAGGAGGATCGCTGTGCGCAAGAGCGGCGGTATGAAAATACGCGGCGGGAAATCAAGCGGATCGAGGGCATCATCGAGCAACAACGCCGCTGGAACAGGGAACGCAACATCAAAACCGCCGAGAGCAAGCAAAAAATGATCGATCGGTTGGAAAAGGACTTGGACGCGCCGCAAAACGCGCCGGACAGTCTGCGGTTCCGCTTCGGCACAAAGCAGAGCGGCGGCAACGACGTGCTGGACGCGCGGGGGATTTCCGCCGCGTTCGGCGATAAAAAATTGTTTGACAACGCGGATATGACCGTCCACAGGGGGGAGCGGGTGTTCCTGCTCGGGCCGAACGGCTGCGGCAAAACCACCCTGTTGAAAATCCTCACCGGCAGGCTTCGCGCCGCAGGGGGGAGTGTACGGCTCGGCGCGGGAATCCTCGCGGGGTATTACGACCAAGCGCAGGAGGAACTCGACGCCGCCAAGACGGTGTTGGACGAGGTATGGGACGCGTATCCGAAGTTGACGCGGACGGAGGTTCGTAACGCGTTGGCGGCGTTTTTGTTCAAGGGGGACGACGCGCTCAAGGAAATCTCCGCGCTGAGCGGCGGGGAGCGTGCGCGGGTGTCGCTGGTGAAGTTGATGCTATCGGAGTGCAATTTTCTGTTGCTCGACGAGCCGACCAATCATCTTGACGTTACGTCGCGCGAGGCGTTGGAGGACGCGCTGCTCGGGTATCGCGGCACGTTGTTGGCGGTGTCCCATGACCGATATTTTATCAATAAGTTAGCGGATCGGGTGACGTACCTTTCCGCAAGCGGCGTACAGTCGTATGACGGAAACTATGATAACTTCCTCGAAAAACGCGCCGCGCGGACGGTTGCGGAAAAAACGGAGCCGGAAAAAAAGAATGAGTATAAGGAGAAAAAGGAGCGTGAGGCGGCACAGCGCAAGACGGCTGCCGCACTCCTGCGGACGGAGGGGGAAATCGCCGCCGCCGAAGCGGAAATCGCCGCGCTGGAGGCGGCGTTGGGCAACCCCGAAACGGCGGCGGATTATCAAAAGGTTCTGGAAATTTCGGGCGGCATTGACCAAGCAAAGGCGCGTTTGGACGCGTTGTATGAAAAGTGGGGTGCGTTGGGTGGATAAACTTCGGGAAGCGGATTTATACGCGCCGGTGCGCGACTTCCTTGTCAACCTCGGCTATGACGTAAAGGGGGAGGTGAAAGGCTGTGACATGACGGCGGTGCGGGAGGATACCCTCGTGATTGTGGAGTTGAAGCGGAGTTTTAACGCGGAACTTGTGTTCCAGGCGATAGAGCGGCAGAAAACCGCCGATAGCGTATATGTCGCCATTCCGCGCCCGAAGTCGTACACCGCGAAACGGTGGCGCGACACGTTGGCGCTTGCCGCGCGGCTGGAATTGGGGATTATCGTGGTGGCGTTCACCGCGGCGGGACCGGTTGCGGAAATCGCCTGTCACCCCCGGGAGTACACGCCCCGCCGCAAAACGAATAAACGGTTGGCAATTTTGCGGGAGCATAACGGCAGGACGGGGGACAGGAACACCGGCGGCGTGAACAAAACAAAACTGATGACGGCGTACCGGGAGCAATGCCTGCATATCGCGGCGGCGTTGGAGGAGCGGGGTGCGCTTACGTCCAAGGCGCTTCGGGCGTTGGGGACGTGCGACAAAACGGCGGGGATTTTGCGCCGCAATTTTTATCAATGGTTTGAAAAAATTGAAAATAATGATACAAAAGAAAAAAGTTACCGCGTTTCGGAAGCGGGACGCGCGGCACTCGCGCAATACGGCGGGCTGACGGAATATTATAAATCGATCACGAAAGCGTCACCGTGATTTCGCCGTCCAAAGCGTCCGCGACTTCGGCGGTCACGCGCTCACCGGGCGCGAGCAGGCAGACACAAGGCGGCGTTTGGTACACCGCCCGCGCGGAGATACGCCCTACGGCGGCTTTGACGCTGATGACTTCCGTTTCGCTGTAGTACGCTTCGGCGGGCGGGAGCGCGGGCGCGGGGCGCGGCGGCGCGGGATTGCGCCTTTCCGCAAGCGGCGGCAAGGTTTGTGCAATGCTGAGCAGCGCGTGTTCCAACCGCTGTAGGTCGCGGCTTCCGTGCGCCGCCTTGACGATGAGGACGAGGTTGCTTCCGTCGCACATTTCAATGATGACGCGGTGGAGTTTTCGCAGTTTTTCCGCTGCGGCGCGGGCGTGTTCCCCCGCGTGGATTACCAGCCTTGTTGGGTCGTCGGAACGCAGACAGCGGAATTTCCCGGTAGCGTCCAACTTATCCCGCAACGCGCCGCATATGCCGATCACGTTTGCCAGCCGCGCCGCGCCGCCGCGCCGCATTTCCGTCACAGCGTCGTCTATGGACGACAAAATGAGGTAGGACGGGCTTGTGGTTTGCAGCAGATTCAGATTTTCACGCACCGCCGACGGCGGAATCCGTCCCGAACCGAGGTGGAGCATCGCGCCCTGTGTGATACAGGGCAGTGTTTTATGCGCACTTTGCACCACGCCGTCCGCGCAGCACATCAACGCGCTTTGCGGCAACAGCGGACTGAACGGAAAATGCGCCCCGTGCGCCTCGTCCACGAGGAGCGTACCGTGATATTTGTGTGTAATTTCGGCAATCGCGTAAATATCGGAGCAAACGCCGTAATAGGTGGGCGAGGTAATCAACACGCCCTTTGCGGACGGATTTTCGCGGAACGCCAATTCAACTTCCCCGGGCGCAACAACCGCGCTCACACCGAACGCGCCGTTGTGGGCGGGATAGATATAGACCGGGCGTATGTCGCTTAGCACCAACGCGTTAATGACGGAAACATGGCAGTTTCTATCCACAATCAGCGTATCGCCGCGCTTGCAGACCGACATGATCAAGGCGTGCAGCCCGACGCTGGAACCGTTGACGAGGAAGTAGGTGCGCAACGCGCCGAAAACGGCGGCGGCGTTTTGCTCCGCCGCGCGAATGATTCCGCTTGGGCGGCGCAAATTATCCGTTCCCGCAAGTTCCGTAACGTCGTAGCGGAGCGAAAGGCTTTTGCCGCCGTTGTGTCCGGGCGTGAAAAACCGCGCCGCGCCGCGCCCTACCGCTTGATCGATACCGTTTCGTATCCTCATATCAAAAGTGAGCGCACAGACTTTCGACGGCGTGTTCCGCGACGAGCAGTACGGCGTACTCCGAAAGTTCGCCCGTTTTCATGAGCGCGTTTGCGCGTTCCTTGCCG
>JAIRSR010000191.1 GCA_031255355.1 Clostridiales bacterium | reverse complement strand
ATTCGGATTGCATCAACGGCTTGTCAAAGGTGCGGAACACGTCCCGCGCGAACGTGTTTCTGTTCCACGCGTAAGTATCTTGCGCGTAGGCGTGGACGGCGATTGTGTCTATGGCGTTGTTCAGCGTGTCGTTCAAGTGGATTTTTTGGTACGTTTGCTGAAACAGGGAATCGTTGTAGTCAAAATTATTGCCCTCGCCCGCAATCAGTTTCACGCCGCCGAAGCCCCGCGCGTCCAACGCCGTGCGGAGGTTTTTCAGCACGCGGATATATTGCTCGCTTGTGTAAAAGCAACTGTCGTAGTCAATGGCGTGCGTCGGCTCGTTTTGCAGTGAAATATACGTCGGCAAGGGAAGCCCCAAACTGTCGATATACGCCGTCACGTCGCATACATAGCGGATAAAATCCGGCTCACGGTCCGCAAGCAGCCCCGATTTATAGTTTACGCCGTCGTACCCCTTGACCAGCGCGTCATTCATGTGTCCGCTGACCTTGCTTACAATGCTTTTCATCGCGGAGGGCGGCGTCCAGATTGAAACGAGGTAATCTGTGACGCCGTAGTCCCGCGCGGTTTCCACTACCGTCATTACGTCGTCGATCGCGTTTGTGTTCAGTGTGCCGTCGTCCAAAACGCCGTTGTAAAACCTCGGCTGATAGTCTATACGGTAAATGGTCAGCCCGGAATCGCGAAACAGCGCGTCGTAAACGCCCGGGCGGTGGACGGGCGGGGCGAACTTTCCATCCGCGCTCCAGTCGCTTCTGGCGTAACTCGGGAAGCCGCCCCACCCCATAATTTCTTGGTATTCCTCCGCGTATAAGCCGATTTCCGACGCGGCGCACGGCGGGTATAGCGCAAGGAATACCGCCGCCGCCGTTAAAAATAATTTTAACTTCATTCTGTTCAGTCCTTCCTTTCCGTGAAAGGCACAAAGGGTTACTCAAACCCGCTTGCGCTATGCACGCGGAGTGCGCCGCCGCTACCTGCCTAATTTATAAAGTCCGCTCATGGGCGTTATCGTGTCCATGGAATCCCACATGGTTACGCCGACGTAATCCCCCGCGCTGACCGCGCCGATTCGCAGCGCGGCGGCGGGAACCTGATAATTTGTGTTGTTGGCGGGAAGCGTCACGGGCGATACTGTAAAGCCCTTTAACTTGTTGTCCGCGCCGAAATGCCCCGCCAAAATCACCGCAGAAACGGCGGATGCGGTGTTGTTCGCCGCCGTAACCTCGATCGTCATATCGCCCGGCGCCAACGGCGCGGAAACACCGTCGATTCGGTATGTTACGCTTCTGATGCCCGGCGCGGAGGGCGCACCCATAAAGTTTAAGGTTTTGGAGATGTTAAAGCCGCCCGTTTGACTTACGGAGTTGATTTCCAGCGTGTACGGCACGTACATTTCAATTTGCTCCGGCAGTTGAATCAACGCGGTGTTCCCCGTCATGCCGATGAGCAAATTATCCATAATTACGCCGTTTTTGCGCAGCGCGATAAAGTCCGCGTTCACGGTGGACGGCTGCATTGCCGCGCTGAACTCCAATGTCAAAGCGTTGCTTCCCGCAGGAACGGAGCCGTTTTCCGTCACCGCCGCGCCGCCTGCCGTCACGGTGACGTTGGGGCGTTTATCGACAATTACAATGTCGTCCAGATACAGGACGAACGCGTCCACGTCCGCCTGTGAGCCCGTAGCGCTGTTCAGGCCGCCCTTGTTCGCCGTGTTGAAGTAGAAACGGAACTTTCTGATGTCGCTCCAATTCGGTTTGTTCGCGTCCTCCACCGCCGTGCCGTTGGGAAGTGTGTCAAACGCGGTGAGCGGCACCTCGATCGTCTGCCACGCGCCGGTGAGGTTTTTATCCACCAAATTAGCGGACGCGGGGGAGGCGTTGAAGTACGAAATATACGCGGGGTCGTTCGCGCCCAACGACGCGCCGCCGGAAATGAAATTCACCTGCATAGCGTCCTGCGCGTGGAACGGCGCGGTCATGTACAGTTTGAGCTGCACCGCCGCGTAGCCGCGCACCGGCTCCAGGTTGAGCGCGGAGGGGAACTCGATAATAAACGAGTTGTTCCAATTCGCGTTTGTCGGGTCTACCTTGAGGGAGTACGCTCCCGTTGCCGCGCGTTCGTTACTGCGCAGCGCGGAAACAACATTGGTGATAGAGGAAGTCGTTACGGGGTCCTCTTTGAAAATCGTGTAAAATTCACCGTCCTCCGCTTGCATTGGCGGCGTGTCCCGAAACGCCGTAACGGTGTAGGTCTTGCGGGAGGTATCCTTGCCGATGACCGTAATGGTCAGAACCGTCTGCCCGGTGGGCATTCGCAGTTCAAACGGTGTGCCGTCCGTGCCGATGTCGGTGGAATTTACCTCGATCGCGGCAAGGTCGTCAGGGAACGCGGGCAGTACCGAAAGGTTTGTAATGCCCTCGGTGTACGCCAGCGATAAATTATAGTCCGTCGTGCCGTCGGCAAAGGCGGGGGACAGTGTGCCGCCGGAAAAAGTTAAGGCGTTTACGGTAAGGTCGCTTGGCTCTACATGGACATAATCTGCGGGAGCAAATAAAAAGTCGTCGTAAATCGGCGCGTTAAAGCATTGGTTGGCGGGCGTTCCCGCAGGGACGTTCGCGCCGCGCATCATCACGACGCGGACGGCGTTCGCGTTCGCGGGCATGGTGACGACGCCCTTGAAGTTGTACCACGTATCGGCGGCGTAAGCGTCGCTGTCCGTGCCGTCGCGCTTGTCGGAAAGTGTTTCGTTCAAGAACGGTGTAAGGCGGGTGCCGCCGTTATACGGCGTGATTTCTATCGGCCCCCACGCACCTTGCTCTAACTTCACCCAAACGGAGTATACGTATTTTTTGCCGGGGACGATGCCTGTGGTGATAATCTGCCCGGCACTTGCCGAACCGCTTACCCCTGTGGTGTAATCGTTCCATTTTTGCCGCCCGCCGACCCGCATTGCCCATTCCCCGCTGCGGTGGTACTGCACGGGGGTGACTTGTGACGAGGCGTTATAACTCGGAGGACCGTAATACCAATTCTGCGCCGCGCCGCCCTTGACCGCGTGGTAACTGCCTACCGCCTCATAGTTGCCGTAGGTTACGGAACTGTTGGCGTTCCACGGTGCGCCCGTCCACAGTTTGTTCGGGTCGGATATGCCGATCGTGAACCCCTCGAAGCCCGGGTTTTGGATTAAGTTCCCCATAGGCCCCGGGTTGAGTACGTCCAACTGTTCCGAGGGGGTCGCGTTGCGCTTGACCGTGACGGTATAGATTTTTTGCGCCCCCGCCGTCGGTGTGACCACAATATCGACGCGGTTGTCGCCGGGGGTAAGGTTTACCGTAACAGGGACGTTGCTGTCCGCTGCCGTCCCGCCGATTGTCATTGTTGCGGCGGGGTCGGTTTTGATTGCGGAAATTTGCGCCGTCGTGATTTCGTTGACAAAAGCCGAGGTGTAGTTTGCTACATCGCCGGTAAATGCCGGTGACAGTGTTCCGTCCAATACCGTTATGCCGTCTAAGGTGTTTTCGCCCGCCGCAACAGCGGGAACCGCGCCTCCGGCAAGAAGCAGCGCCAGTGTCAGCAGTATTGCCGATAGCCTGTTTACTCCCATGAAAATTCCTCCTTATAATTTGTGTTTCTATCCGTTGTTTACCGCGCGGTTTGTCCGCGGCGTTCCCACTGCGCGTTGACCAAGCGCATCAGTTCCTTATAGCCCTTTGATTCTAACTCTGCGGTGTATTTGTCCCAATCGCCGTCCAAATCCGCGTCGCCCACGATGAATTTAATCATCATAGAGCCGTAGTACGCTTTGAGGTCTGCGGACAGGATTTTTTCCGTGTTTTTTTCCTCCTCCGTAAACTTCATGCTCGGGTTGTCAAGCGGAATACCGCTCCGCTCGGTGAGCAAGGTGTTGAACGCGTCCAACTTCGCGGAAGAGAACACGCTGGGAAAGTCATAGTTCGTGCAGACGCGGAACGCGGAAACCGTAACGCCGAAGTCCTTCGCCAATTCCAACGTCCCCCCTGTGTTTACGGCGGTTTTGATTTCCGGCTTCATTTTCAGTTCGCCGCCTACAAGGTCATAAGTAACGCCCTCCGCGCCGAACGAGTTCAGCATGGAACCTTCCTTGCTGTACATAAAATCCAACAGCCCCATAACGTCGCCGAAGCAGTCGCGCTTCGTTACCGCGAGGGGGACGACCAAGCCGCCTGTCAGCCTGCTTGCGGACTTGGTAAGGCGCGTTCCTCCCGGGCCGGCGGGCGGGAAAATCACGTCAAAATCCGCGTCCGGTACGCCGTTTCGCTGCAATTCCAGATTCACCGACTCCTGCTCGCCGTTCCAAATCACCGCCGCGACTGCCTTTCCGGTGTTTTTCAGTTTGTTGTTAAACAATGCCATGTCCTGTGAGAATGATTCGTTATCCAGCAGTCCCTCCTTGTACAGTTTGTTCAAAAACCGAAGCATATCGCGGAATTCCTCCGTGACGGGCGCGAATACCCAACGATTCTCACTTCGGATATAGTTCGCGCCGTTGCCCATGGAATACCCGCCGTTGGTGTCAAAGGAACGCGCAATCACGCTGAACAACGCGCCGCCCGCCTTGTCCCGCTCCGTCAAGCCCAAAATAGACGGATCGTTTTGCTTCATCACCTTTAGGGCGCGGTAGAAATCCTCGTAGGTTTCCGGCACGGACAGGCCGTACTTTTTCAGTAAATCCTTGCGTATGCCAAGGTTGATCGGTTGCATGAGGTCTTTGTTCATGCCGGGCAGGGCGTACAGTTTGCCGTCCAACTCGCGCCAGTCGTTGATTTCCTCCTCCAACTTCCATTCCGCCACCCGCCGTTGATAGTTCGGAAGTTTGTCCAAATGGTCGTCGATTGCCGTCAGCAGACCCG
>JAIRSR010000180.1 GCA_031255355.1 Clostridiales bacterium | reverse complement strand
GTACCAGCGGGGGAAACACCGCAGATATGTTAGAGGCGTTGAAACTCATGGAACAGGGGAGGGTCAACCCCGCCGCCATGGTTACCCATATCGGCGGGATCGACGCGGTCATTCACACCACCCTCAACCTGCCGAAAATCGCGGGGGGCAAAAAACTGATTTACACCCACCTCAACCTGCCGCTTACCGCGATTGCGGACTTCGCGGCGTTGGGCGAAACGGACGAACTGTTCCGCGCCCTCGCGCAAATTACGGAAAAGCATAACGGCCTATGGTCTGCCGAAGCGGAAAAATACCTGTTGGAGGTGAAGCAATGATCGCGCCTGCGTTGCGAATGATCATGATGGGGGAGGACGGCGCGGGTATCGTGAAGTTTTCCGCAGACGGCAAGGACGGCGCGGAACTCGTCATTGCCGAAAACGCGCTGTGGCAAGCCAAAGGGCATAAAAAAGTATACGTCGAGGGCAAAGGGCTGTTCACCTTTGTCAGCAAGCCGACGGGCAAGCGGTTAGACCAAAAAATCGCGATTGTGACGGGGAGCGCACAGGGCTTCGGGCAGGGAATCGCGGAAGAAATGATAAAAAACGGCGCGTATGTCGTTATCGCGGACCTCAACTATGACCTCGCGGCGCAAGTCGCGGAACGCTTTAACACCGCCTACGGCGACGGCCGCGCCTTTGCCGTCAAGGTGGACGTAAGTGATGATACCTCGGTGCGTGAAATGGTGGAACAAACGGTAAACGCCTACGGCGGGCTGGATATTTTGGTGAGCAACGCGGGTGTGCTAAAGGCGGGCGGGTTAGAGGAAACAGACCTTAAAACCTTTGAATTTGTCACGAAAATCAACTATTCCGCGTACTTCCTGTGCGTCAAATACGCGTCGGCGGTGATGAAGTTGCAGCACGAATACAACAGCGATTATTTTATGGATATTATTCAAATCAACTCTAAATCAGGGCTGGAGGGCAGCAACAAAAACTTCGCCTACGCCGGCGGGAAGTTCGGCGGCATCGGTCTGACACAAAGTTTCGCGCTGGAGTTGGTGCCGTACCGTATCAAGGTGAACGCCATTTGCCCGGGCAATTTCTTTGACGGCCCGCTGTGGAGCGACCCGGAAAAAGGTCTGTTTGTGCAGTACCTCAAAACAGGCAAGGTTCCGGGGGCGAAAACGGTGGAGGACGTCAAACGCTTTTACGAAAGCAAGGTGCCCATGAATCGCGGCTGTGAGTGCGCGGACGTGGCGGCGGCGTTGTATTACGTTGTGGAACAACGGTACGAAACAGGGCAGGCGGTTCCGGTAACGGGCGGGCAGGTTATGCTGAACTAACGCGGAATGAATCGCCTTGCCGCATCTAAAAAGACCCGTACGCTAATCCAGCGTGAGCGGATAGGTTTAAGAAAAAGGAGTGGTATAAAATGGCAACGCCGGTAATTATGCCGAAGCAAGGACAATCGGTAGAAAGTTGTATCATTACGCAATGGAACAAAAAGGTCGGGGACAAAGTGAGCGCGGGGGAAGTTCTGTTCGCGTACGAAACGGACAAAGCCTCTTTTGAGGAGGAATCCCCCGTTGAGGGAACGTTGCTTGCCGTATTCTTTGAGGAGGGCGACGACGTAGAGTGTCTGTTGAATGTATGTGTCATCGGCGCGGAGGGGGAGGAGTTTTCGCAATTCGCGCCCACGGACGGCGCGGAAGCGGCGGCGGCAGTACAGACGACGGAACCGCAAGCGCCGGAACCGCAAGCGGCGGAACTGACCGCGCAACCCGCGCAACAAGGCGGCTTTATGAAAATTTCCCCAAGGGCGAAAAACTTAGCGGAAAAAAGCGGCGCGGATTTGAGATTCGCGCAACCGTCCGGCCCGAACGGACGCATGATCGCGCGTGACGTCGAGGCGGTAATCGCCCAAGGCAAAACGGCGACCCCCGCCGCGCGGGAACAGTACGCGCTGACGGAAACGCCCCTACAGGGAAGCGGCTTAGGCGGCAGAGTGACGACCGCCGATTTGACCGCGCCTGTCCTGTCGGGGTCTGCGGAGGCGGTATCGTCCTACACCGCCGAAACGCCGTATGAAGAGGTAAAATTATCCAACATCCGAAAACTCATCGCAAAATCCATGCACGCGTCGTTGGCGAACAGTGCGCAACTGACCCTCAATTCCTCTTTTGACGCGGCGGAGATTCTTGCCTTCCGCAAAAAACTCAAAGCGGGTGCGGAAGCGTTGCGCCTGCCCAACATCACGCTGAACGACATCATTGTGTACGCGGTTTCCCGCGCGTTGCGCAACCACAAGGAACTCAACGCGCACTTCACGGGCGACACGACGCGCTTGTTCCGCGCAGCCAACGTGGGAATCGCTTGCGACACCCCGCGCGGGCTTATGGTGCCGACGCTGTTTCACGCGGACGCGCTCTCCCTCGCGGAAATCGCCAAGCAGTCCAAGGCGTTGACCAACGCTTGTAAAGAGGGGACGATCAGCCCGGATTTACTGACCGGCGGCACCTTTACCATTACCAACCTCGGCACGCTCGGGGTGGAGTCGTTCACCCCGGTACTCAACCCGCCGCAAACGGGGATTCTTGGCGTATGCGGCATTACGGAACGGACGAAAAACGGCGCGGCGTACCCCGCAATGGGGCTGTCGCTGACCTTTGACCACAGGGCGGTAGACGGTGCGCCCGCCGCGCGGTTCCTGCAAGAAGTCGCCGCAAGTCTGGAAAATTTCAGCCTGACGCTGGCGGTATCGTGAAGAGAGAGGAGTGAGGCGCATGTATGATTTAATCGTACTCGGCGGCGGCCCCGCAGGGTATCTGGCTGCGGAACGCGCGGGACACGCGGGGTTAAAGGTGCTTTTGATTGAAAAAAGGGCACTCGGCGGCGTGTGCTTGAACGAGGGTTGTATCCCCTCCAAGGCGTTGCTCCACAGCGCGAAAGTGTTGGACTACGCCAAGCACGGCGCACAATACGGCGTGAAAGCGGAGGGTGTATCCCTCGACCATAAGGCGGTGGTGGCGCGGAAAAACAAGGTGGTAAAAACGCTTGTTTCCGGCGTAACCGCGCTGATGAAAGCGAACCGCGTCCAAGTCGCGGAGGGGGTCGGCGTCATCACGGGCAAACACACCGTAGCGGTCAACGGTACGGAACACGAGGGGAAGTATCTGTTGATTTGCACAGGGTCGGAGCCGTTCCTGCCCCCGATTCCCGGCGTGAAAGAGGGTCTGGAGCGCGGCATCGCGCTGACGAACCGTGAAATACTCGACCTGCCCGAACTCCCGCGCGACCTTGTGGTCATCGGCGGCGGGGTGATCGGCTTGGAAATGGCGTCGTATTTCAACTCGGCGGGGAGCCGCGTGACGGTGATTGAAATGCTGCCCCGTATCGCGGGCGCGACGGATAGCGAAATTTCCTCTATTCTGCAAAAAAACTACGAGGAGAAAGGCGTTACCTTCCAACTAAACGCAAAGGTAACGAAAATTACCGATACAGAGGTCTTTTACGAGCGCGGCGGCGAATCGTATTCCGTACCCGCCGATAAAACGCTGATTTCCGTCGGCAGAAAGCCGTCCACAAGCGGCATAGGGTTGGAAGCGGCGGGGGTGTACTGCGAGCGCGGCGCGATTGTGACGGACAAGACGGGGCAAACGAACATCGCGGGGATTTACGCCGCAGGGGACGTAAACGGCAAGTCCATGCTTGCCCACACAGCGTACCGCGAAGCGGAAGTCGCGGTCAATAACATCTTGGGCAAAAAGGACGCAATGCGCTATAACGCCATTCCCTCCGTGATTTACACCAATCCCGAAGCGGCAGCCGTCGGCGAAACGGAGGAATCCGCGCGGGAAAAGGGGCTTGAAATCGAAACTGTCACACAGCAGATGATGTACAGCGGCAGATACGTTGCGGAAAATCTCACGGGCGACGGCATTTGCAAACTCATCATCGCCAAAAAAAGCCGCGCCCTTTTGGGCGTTCACCTGCTCGGGAACTACGCCTCGGAAATCATATACGGCGCGGGAGTGATGATCGAAACGGAACTGCGCGTCCAAGACGTCAAAGAGTTGGTGTTCCCGCACCCGACGGTGTGCGAAATTATTAAGGTGTGTTTGGGAAATAAGCGTATGTGATTTTGCGGGAAAAATTTTCGTGAGATTTTGCTGAAATTTTTAAGCATAATTTGCTTATGGTAAAAAATTTTAGCGGAAAAATCGC
>JAIRSR010000130.1 GCA_031255355.1 Clostridiales bacterium | reverse complement strand
AAATCCAAAAAACATAAAAAAACATAACTTACTACAAAATCAAACGGGGAGGTTAAAAACATGGAAATCAGAGACGCAATCAACGCAAGGGACTTCAAGCACTACACCACGGAACGTCTTAGGGAGGAATGTCTGATTGAAACACTTTTCACAGCGGATGAGGTGAAAATGGTGTACAGTCACATTGACAGAATCATCGTCGCGGGCGCGTGTCCCGTAAGCAAGTCCTTGACACTCGTTGCGGGGAAAGAGGTATTAGGGACGGATTACTTCTTGGAACGCCGTGAGTTAGGCGTAATCAACGTCGGCGGCAAGGGGAAAATCACGGTGGACGGCGCGGCTTACGATATGGCGCCCCGGGACGGTATTTACGTCGGCATGGGCGCGAAAGAAGTCGTATTTTCAAGCGATGATCCGTCAAATCCCGCGCATTTTTACATCAACAGCGCACCCGCGCACCAGACGTATCCTATCGTGAAAATCGACATCAGCAAGGCAAACCCGGTACCGAGCGGCAGCGCGGAGCAGTGCAATAAGCGGACGATTTATCAGTACCTGCACCCCGCCGTCATGAAAACTTGCCAACTTTCTATGGGTCTGACGGTGCTGGAATCGGGAAGCGTATGGAACACGATGCCGTGCCACACGCACGACAGGCGTATGGAGGTTTACTTCTACTTCGACATTCCCGAGGACGCGGCGGTGTTCCATTTTATGGGTGAGCCGAACGAAACGCGCCATATCGTTATGCGGAATGAACAGGCGGTAATTAACCCGAGTTGGTCGATACATAGCGGCGCGGGAACGCAAAATTACACTTTCATCTGGGGCATGGTGGGAGAAAATCAAACCTTTACCGATATGGACGCGGTAGGGTTTAGTCAATTGAAATAATCGAAATAACAGGGGGAATTAAAAATGGTATTAGACAAGTTCAAGTTAAACGGCAAGGTAGCAATCGTAACGGGTTCCAGCACGGGCTTGGGTCAAGGGATCTCCGTCGCGTACGCGCAGGCGGGGGCAAAGGTCGTAGGGGTGGATTACGTCGAGTCGCCCGACACGGAAGCGAAAATCAAGGAATTTGGCGGGGAGTTCGTCGGCGTTGTCGCGAACCTTATGAGCACCGAACCGTTAGAGGGCATCATTGACACCGCTGTCAGCAAGTTCGGCGGCGTTGACATCTTGGTAAATAACGCGGGGATTATCCGACGCGAGGACGCGATTGAATTTTCAGAAAAAAATTGGGACGATGTGATGAACATCAACCTAAAAACCGTATTTTTCTTTAGTCAAGCGGTGGCGAAACGGTTTGTTTCACGCGGCACGGGCGGGAAGATTATCAACATCGCCTCTATGCTGTCCTACCAGGGCGGTATCCGCGTCCCCTCCTACACCGCGTCAAAAAGCGGCGTAAAGGGTATCACTATGGCGTTGGCAAACGAATGGGCACAGCACAACATCAACATCAACGCCATCGCGCCGGGATACATGGCGACGAACAACACCGCGCAACTTCGCGCGGACGCGGACAGAAGCGAAGCGATTCTGGACAGGATTCCTGCGGGACGTTGGGGAACGCCCGATGATTTAATGGGGGTCGCCGTGTTCTTAGCGTCCTCCGCGTCGGATTACGTGAACGGCTTCGCGATTGCGGTAGACGGCGGTTGGCTTGCCAGATAACCGTATCAATTCTGAACAATTCTAATGAGGAGATAACACAATGGATAAAGAAAAGGTAATTACCCGGATTACGGAAGTCGGCATTGTCGCGGTGGTTCGCGCGGAACACGCGGAGCAGGCGAAAAAAATCACCGACGCGTGTATCGAGGGCGGCGTGGCGGCAATCGAAATGACGTTCACCGTCCCCCGCGCACATACGGTGATAGAGGAAATCGCGAAAATGTACAAGCCGGAGGAAATCATCCTCGGCGCGGGAACCGTCATGGACAGCGAAACGGCGCGGATCGCGATTTTATCCGGCGCGCGGTATATCGTCAGTCCGTACTTCAACGCGGATACCGTAAGACTGTGCAACCGCTACCGCGTCCCCTGTATGCCCGGGGCAATGACGATCAAAGAAGTGGTCGAGGCAATGGAAGCGGGCGCGGACATTATCAAAATATTCCCCGGTGAGGCGTTCGGGCCGAAAATCATCAAGGCAATCAAGGGACCCGTCCCTTACGCGAAAATGATGCCGACAGGCGGCGTGGACGTGAACAACGTAGCGGAGTGGATCAAAGCGGGCGCGGTAGCGGTAGGCGCGGGCGGCGCGTTGACCGCGGGCGCGAAAACGGGCGACTATGCCTCTATCACCCGAATCGGCAAGGAATTTATCAAGAAAATCAAGGAGGCGAGGGGGCAATGAGCAAAGTAGTGACTTTCGGCGAAATCATGCTAAGACTGCAAACGCCGGATTATCAGAGGTTTATACAGGCGCGGAGTTTCGACGCGGTGTACGGCGGCGGCGAGGCGAACGTGGCGGTAAGCCTTGCGAATTACGGCATGGACGCTTATTACGTGACGAAACTTCCGAAAAACCCCATAGGCGACGCGTGCCAAGCGGAGTTGCGTAAAAACGGCGTGAAAACGGAATATATCGCGCGGGGCGGCGAAAGGCTCGGCATTTATTTTGTGGAAAAAGGCGCGTCGCAACGCGCTTCCAACGTGGTGTACGACAGGGCGCACTCCTCCATTTCCACCGCTGTAGCGGAGGATTTTGATTGGGATGCGATTTTTGACGGCGCGGATTGGTTCCACTTTACGGGAATCACTCCCGCGCTCGGCGACGGCGCGGCGGAGTTGACGCTGGCGGCGTGTAAAAAGGCAAAAGAGCGCGGGGCGCAGGTAAGTTGTGATTTGAACTTCCGCAAAAAACTGTGGTCAAGCGAAAAGGCAAACAGTGTCATGTCGGGGCTTATGCCTTACGTTGATGTGGTCATCGCGAACGAGGAGGACGCCGAAAAGGTGTTCGGCATCAAGGCTTCGGACGCGAACATCACGGGCGGGCATTTGTCCGACGCGGGGTATCAAGATGTGTGCCGAAATCTGGTAGAAAAATTCGGCTTCAAAAAGGTCGCGATTACACTGCGTGAAAGTATCTCCGCTTCGGTAAACAATTGGTCGGCGCTTTTGTACGACGGCGGCGCGTTCTATAAGTCGAAAAAATACGAAATGACGGTCGTGGACAGAGTCGGCGGCGGGGACAGTTTCGGCGGCGGTCTGATTTACGGACTGCTCAGCGGCTACGATATGCAGAACGCTATCGAGTTCGCCGTCGCCGCTTCATGCCTGAAGCACTCGATCGAAGGCGACTTCAACCTCGTCTCCGTCGAGGAAGTCAAAAACCTCGCCGGCGGCGACGGCTCCGGCAGAGTCCA
>JAIRSR010000101.1 GCA_031255355.1 Clostridiales bacterium | reverse complement strand
AGTACGAGCCGACAGGCGGCACGTGGTCGATGTGCTATGACAGACGCGCCATTGCCGCGTATGCCGATTATATCGCGCTGATGGCGTATGACCAAAACGGCGCGTCAAGTTCGCGGGCGGGCAGCGTCGGGGATTTGCCGTGGGTGGAAAACGCGTTGAAAAAAACCTTGGAAGAAGTCCCCGCCGAAAAAATCATACTCGGCGTACCGTTTTATACCCGCGTGTGGCAATCGAAAAACGGCGCGGTAGTGAAAACCTCCGCAGTCGGCATGACTACCGCCATGAACCAAATCAACGAGGCGGGCGCGGAAATCGTTTACGACGACGCGACCGGGCAGAACTACGCAACGTGGCAGAGCGGCGGCGTGACCTTCGAGGTGTGGCTGGAGGACGCAACCTCCATGCGCGCGCGGATCGCCCTTGTCGAAAAATACGGACTCGCCGGCATCGCATCGTGGAGCAAAGGCTTTGAAAACAACGCCATCTGGGACGTCATCGCATCAGCCTTGACCAACGGCGAATGATATGTTGGGGGGGTGGCTTGCACTGTTGTTATGATATATTACAACATCAAATATAAGGGAGTGTGTCAACCGATGCTTGAGCAAGCGAAATGGATTGCCTCCGCTTTTGATGCGGGGTCAACCTGTCCTGTTTTCAGACGCGCGTTCACGAGTGAAAAGGCGATTCTGCGTGCCGCGCTGACCATTACGGCGGTAGGCTGTTATAACGCCTACATCAACGGAAAAAGGGCGGGGAATTTTATACTCGCTCCCGGTTGGACGGCGTATGACAAGCGCGTACAAGTACAGCGTTATGACGTTTCAGACATGCTTGCGCGAAGCAACATCTTAGACATTGAGGTCGGCGAGGGTTGGCGGCTCGGGCGAATGACGTGTTACAGCAAGCGTGTATACTCCCCCAAACAACCCGCCGTTATCGCCGAATTGGAAATTGAGTATCAAGATCACACACGTGAAACAATTGTAAGCGACGAAAATTTTACGGCGGCAAAATCACAAATTATATTCAGCGGTATCTATGACGGTGAGCTTTACGACGCGCGGCAAAGGGAGTATGAATGGACGCCCGCGAAAGTGATAGACCTCTCAAAGGCTTCTCTTATTTGGCAGGAGGGGGAAATAATCGCGGAGGTACAAAGGCTAAAGCCCGCCGCAGTAACCTTTACGCAGGCGGGGGACGCAATTATTGACTTCGGGCAAAATTTGACGGGCTATGTGGAGTTTACCACGCGCGCGCCGTCGGGAACGCTGATCGAGTTGTATCACGCGGAACTCCTCGGCAAGGACGGCGACCTTTACACGGAGAATCTGCGAACCGCCAAGCAGAGGATTCAATATATCGCGGGCGGCGGAACGGCGGTCTATAAGCCGCGTTTTACGTTCCAAGGGTTTCGGTACGTTCGTGTGGAAAATTGGTACGGCGAGCTGAATCCGGAGGATTTTACGGCGATCGTGGTACATTCTGACCTAAAGCGCGTAGGCGATTTTTCGTGCTCGAACGCAAAGGTAAACAAGCTGTACCAAAATATCGTGTGGGGGCAGAGGGGGAATTACCTCGACGTACCCACCGATTGCCCGCAGCGCGACGAACGGCTGGGCTGGACAGGCGACGCGCAAATGTTTATCAAAACCGCCGCATACAATTATGACGTTGAAAAGTTTTTCGGCAAATGGTTAAACGACCTAAGGTTAGAGCAATTCGCGGACGGCGGAATCCCTGCGGTGATTCCGAACGTATTGGGCAAGGAGGGCGCTTCCTCCGCCGCGTGGGGCGACGCGGCGGTCATATGTCCGTGGCAAATTTATCTTTCATACGGCAACAAAGAAATCTTAGCGCGTCAATACGACAGTATGCGCAAATGGGTGCAATATATCCAAAACCAAGGGAAGCAGCCGTATCTTTGGGACACGGGGCATCAGTTCGGCGATTGGCTGGCGTTGGACGCGCCGTACGGCACCTATACCGGCGCGACGGAGCCCGCGCTGATCGGCACGGCGTATTTTGCGTACTCCGCTCACCTGACGGCAAAGGCAAGTAAGGTGTTGGGATATGACGCTTCGCGGTATGAAACGCTTTACGAAAAAATCCGCGCGGCGTATAACACCGCGTTTCTCAAGGACGGCAAGCTGACAAGCGATACGCAAACCGCCCACGCGCTTACGATATACTTTGATTTGGCGGAGGACACGCGGGCACTCGGGGAGCGGTTGAACACTTTGGTGAAAGAAAACGGCAACCGGCTGCAAACGGGCTTTGTCGGAACGCCGTACCTGCTTCACGCGCTGTCAAAGACAGGGCATCATGAAACGGCATATTCACTGTTGCTGCAAGAGGAATTTCCGTCATGGCTGTACTCGGTCAACCAAGGCGCGACGACGGTTTGGGAGCATTGGGACGGCGTTGACGACAAGGGCAAGTTGTGGAGCGCGGACATGAACTCCTTTAACCATTACGCCTACGGCGCGGTGGGGGATTGGATGTATGAGGTTATGGCGGGCATAAAAATAGACGAAGCACACCCCGCGTTTGAGCGTATTATTTTTCAGCCCGTAACGGACGAGCGGTTAGAGTACGCGGAAGCGTCCGTGGAAACAAGGCGGGGAATTGTTTCCTCCCGGTGGGAACGCGGCGGCGGCAAGGTCACCTACACGTTCAAGGTGCCGCAAGGGTGTACCGCCGACATCAA
>JAIRSR010000077.1 GCA_031255355.1 Clostridiales bacterium | reverse complement strand
GCGTATTCGCCGATGACTTGATTGAAAATGATGTTGGTATTTTCCTCAATATATCCCCCGCCCTCCGACGGATCGTGGCGAAACGCGCCGTAGGACGGAACCGCCGCTGTATCGCCGACGACGGTTAGCGCGGCCTTTGCGGGGACGACGGCGGAGTAGAACACCGCGCCGCCGCTCTCATTTTTCAGCGTTACGGAAACAGGCGCGGAGGGGATTTCAAGCACCGCCGTCCCGGTGACTTCTCCTGTTTTTGCGGGGGAATTGCCTATCACGGTATCCCCTTGCGAGGACGTCAGCGTGAAAACGATTCCGTTCGCGGCGTTCGCGGCTTGCGTCGCGACCCACCAATGAAATTCATACCTGCCCGGTTCTTGCAGTGTGACGACGCCTGTATCCGCGTCGTAGCCGATACCGCCCGATTCGCTTAAAACCGCGTCCCAAACGACGTTCGCGCCCGCTTCCGCAATGCCGCCGACGGCGCGTTCCGCTTGTAAAGAGATTGTATTCATTCAGATATGCCTCCTATTGTATTTTTTTGTATTTTTGTGTTACAAATGTACCGTTAGTGTAGCATATGCCGCACATCTTCCGCGTGTGTATTGACAAAATCGATTTCAATGCGGTATAATTTTTTTATCAGAGCCCGTCTGAATTATAAACATGGGGGAGTATGTATGACGTTGGACAAGTACGGCAGACTGTTCGAGTACAACCGGGAGTTTTTTGATACGCGTCAGACTTATGACCGTATTGATTTATTTCAAATATGCGAACTGATGCTCGCGGCGGGCGCGGAGGTGCCGGCGCACCGGCAGGTGTGCCATGAAATCAGTTATATCGTTTCGGGCGAGGGGACGTTTTACACCGACGGCGCGGCAATCGCGGTGCGGCAGGGCGACGTTCACGTGACGGCGCGGGGGCAGACCCACAGAATCACGGCGGGGCGGGCGCGGAATATGCGGTACATTTGTGTAGGTTTTGAGTTTCGCGGCGCGTCTGACGGCGGGGAGGACGATTTGCCCGCGTTTTACGCCGCGCCGCCGCCGCGCGTTTTTCAGGCGCGGGAGGATTTGCGGTACCTGTTCGGCGGGTTGGTGCGGGAATTTTTCGCGGAAAATCCGTACCGCGACCAAATGATCGCGCTGTCCGTGCGGCAGATCTTGATTCTTGTTGCCCGTGGGTTTCGCGGCGGGTCAGCCGCGCCGTTGCCGATGCCGGACGGTTGCCCGCGCAGCGGCGCGACGGCGTACGGCGTTTTGCAGTACGTGGACGCGAATATCCGCGCCGTCAAAAGTGTGCGGGAAATCGCGAACGCCCTTTCATTTACCGAAAATTATTTATCCCATATGTTCAAAGCAAAGGTTGGCGTGACACTGCAAGGCTATATCCGCGCGAAAAAAGCGGAGGAAGCGGCTGCGCTGCTGCGCGAGGGAAAGCATACGGTGCGGGAAATCGCCGCGGTTCTGGGCTTTGACTCCCCGCAAAGTTTCGCGCGGGCGTTCAAAAAAGAGCGCGGCTGTACGCCGTCCGCATACCGCAACACAGATAAGGATACTGTATAAAACACATACCGCTCTTGTCTGTTTTGTGATTTTTTGCGATAATGATATTAAAATCCATCCAAAAAATCAATCAAAACAGGGAGGAGTGTTTTTATGTCCAAGCACAAAATAGGTATCATTGGCTGCGGCAGTATCGCGAACGCGGCGCATATACCGTCGTATTTGGCGAACGACAGCGCGGAAATCGCGTATTTTTGCGATATTTTGCCGGAGCGGGCGCGGGCGGCGGTAGAAAAATACGGTTGCGGCAAGGCGGTGACTGACTACAAGGAAGTACTCGCGGACGCGTCGGTGGACGCGGTATCGGTCTGCACGCCCAACGACGCGCACGGCTTGATCGCGGTAGACGCGCTGAACGCGGGCAAGCACACGCTTTGCGAAAAGCCTGCGGCGCGGACTTTGACCGAGGCGTTGGAAATGCAGCGCGTATGCGGCGAAACGGGGAAAATCCTTAACATCGGCGTAGTCAACCGCTTTAACGACGCGGTGAACCGCGTTAAGGCGATTATCGACGGCGGCGGGTTGGGGGAGGTCTACAGCGTGTATGTCAGTTTCCGCTCTCACCGCGCGATTCCCGGGCTGGGCGGCGCGTTTACCACCAAGGCGGTCTCCGGCGGCGGGGTGCTGATCGATTGGGGGGTACACTTCCTCGACATTGTGATGTACTGCTGCGGCGACCCTTTACCGCGCACGGTGAGCGGCGCGGCGTTTTGCAAGTTAGGCAACCCGATTGGCGATTACACCTACACCGATATGTGGGCGGGGCCGCCGAACCCGCACGGCGTCTGCGATGTGGACGACGCGGTGACGGGCGTGGTCCGCACGTCCGGTCCCGTGATTACGTTCAACGGCGCGTGGGCGCAAAATATCGGCGAAAACGAGATGTTCATTGACTTTATGGGTACCAAGGCGGGGATTCGTCTGAACTACGGCGCGGATTTCGTCCAATACGGCGCGGCGGACGGTATGCTCACCAAAACAGGCTACACGCTTGGCGCGGGCGGTATGTTCGGCGGTGCGTTCCAAAACGAGATCGACGCGTTTTTGCGCTGTACGGAAACAGGGGAGAAATTGCCGTCCCATATCGACACGGTGCTTGTTACGGCGCGGCTTCTCGACGCGATTTACCGTTCTGCGGAAAAACAAGAGGAGGTTACACTGTGAAAAAAATAGGATTTATTGATTATTATCTGGACGAATGGCACGCCGACAATTACCCCGGCTTTATCAAAAAGCACGGCGGCGCGTTTCAAGTCGCTTCCGCGTGGGCGAAGTGTGACAAGCCGGGCGGCGTGACCAACGCCGAATGGTCGCGGCGCACGGGAATCCCCCTCGCGCAAACGATAGAGGAAGTTGTGGAACACAGCGATTGTATTGTGGTACTTTCGCCGGACAACCCGGAACAGCATGAAACGTTGGTGGATTTGCCGCTCAGGAGCGGTAAGCCTGTGTATGTGGATAAGACTTTCGCGCCGGACCTCGCGGCGGCGAAGCGTATGTTTGACTTGGCTGACGCGCACGGCACACCGTGCTATTCCTGTTCCGCGCTGGGATTTGTGGAGGAATACAGCCGCGTGGAACGCGCGGGGATCGAAACGGTGCAAACCGTCGGCCCGGGCAGTTTTGCTATCTATTCCATCCACCAAATCGAACCAATCATCTATTTGACGGACGGCGTTGTAAAGCGGGTGATGTCCGTGGGAACGGCGCGTCACCCCGCGTTGGTCTTTGCGTTTGCCGACGGACGTACCGCGCGGACGGCGCATTTCGCGAACGCGGGATTTTCCGCGCAAATCGGGTACGCGGACGGTCATTCGCAATCCGTCGAGGTGAAATCCGACCTGTTCGAGCGGTTTATCGCGGAAATGCTGCAATTTTTTGAAACAGGCGAAATCCCCGTACCGCACGCGCGGACGCTGGCAATCATGGCGGCGCGTCACGCGGGGCAACGCGCGTTGGAAACACCTTTCACTTGGGTGAATGTCGAAGCGTAAAAAATTTGTCATAAAAAATAAAATCTTGCGTAATATCCAAATATTTCAATTTATACTGATACGGCACGGCGGGGAGAAATCCCCGCCGTTGACGCGTTTTGCGCCGCCGTATACAAAAACTGTTACTTCACTTATCCTCCATTCTATGTCATAATGAAAATGAAATCCTTAGACAGGTTCTTATAATGATATGAGGGAGGAATTTTCATGATTGGTAAGCGAAAGTTGGCGGCGGCACTCATCTTGACCGCGCTCACAGGCTTGCTTGCGGGCTGCGGGGGAGGACAGACGGACGGCGGGGTAAAAAAGGTCGTCATTTGGTCGGACAGCACCGGCAGCAAAGCGATTTATGACAGGCTGATTAACGCGTGGAACCAGGATGCGGGCGCGAAAAAGGGCGTCATGATAGATTACGTCGTAAAGGAGGGCAGCGCGCTGACCCAACAGATCGAACTCGCGCTGCAAAGCGGGCAAGCGCCGGATTTATTTATCGCGGGCGTTGACGTGGAAAAAATGGTGGAATCGGACTTCATCGCGCCGTATAATGAGTTGCCGGGCGGCAACGCGCTGATTGACAAGTACAAGGACGAAGCGCGGGTAGAGCGGAATTATATCGGCGACAAGTACTATTCCCTGCCCTACGGCGCGGCGACACAGGGCATGGTGTATAACAAGGAAATGTTCCGCGCGGCGGGAATCGTGGACGCGAACGGCGAGCCTACGCCGCCGAAAAGTTACGCGGAACTCCGCGAATACGCGAAACGGCTGACCAACCCGGACAAGCGGGAGTACGGCTTTATTTTGCCGCTGAAATGGGGCGGGTTTTTCGGGAGCGAATTTCTGCACCCGCTGCTGAGCAGCGCGGGGCACGAGGGGTACAATCCCGGTACCGGAATTTATGATTACACGCCGTTAGAGCCGATTATGAGCGCGTATTTGGGCATGAAAGAGGACGGCAGCATCTACCCCGGCGCGGAGGGCTTGGATAACGACCCCGCGCGGGCACAGTTCGCGCTTGGGAAAATCGGAATGAAAATGGCGTATTCCTTTGACGTAGGCGTGTACAACGACCAGTTCCCCGCGCAGTTTGATTGGGGCGTCGCGCCGTATCCCACGGTAGACGGCGCGGAAAAATACTTACAGCGTATGGAGTTCGGCTCTACGTTTTACGTCACGCGCAAGGCACTTTCCGATGCGGGCGGCGATGTAATCATGGAAGTGCTTAAATTTTTCACAAGCGACGATTTTGTTACTTCCACTTACCAAGCGGGGGTGGAAATCCCTTACAATTGGCAAACGGTCAAGGACGTATCTTTGGACGGTGCGCCAAAGGGCTGGAAAGAGTTTTGCGCGTTGACGGAGATTAGCGTCCGCACCTCGTGGGAGCCGAATATTTCCTCTGTATTGGGGGGACAGCCCGAATTTTACGAATACTTCCTTTCGGAAGTGTGGACGGGCAAAACGCCGGTCAAGGACGCGTTAGTGAAGTATACCGACTTAAAAAACGACGCGAAACAGCGGTATTACGCGACGCACCCGGATCGCGACCCAAAAGCGCGGGACATTCCCGGTTGGAACCCCGTGCGGTAATGTGAAAGGCTCTTAGGGGGGACAAATCGTTGAAAAATACAACAAGGCAGGGAGGGTCGCCCGCCTCGATCCAACGCGAGAAACACAAAGAGGCGTTGCAGTGCTTCCTCATGATCGGCACACAGATTATCGGGTTTTTGGTATTATCGGTATACCCTATCATCTGGACGTTTCGCTGGGCGTTTTACGCCTATGACGGCATTGCCGCGAACACGCGCTTTATCGGTTTGCAAAACTTCATCAGTATGTTCACCGTAGACCTGACGTATTGGCGTACCTGGGCGAATACGCTTTTGTACGCGGCGTTGAAAATCCCTATAGAATTATGCCTTGCCATGATTCTTGCGCTGATGCTGAACAGGCGGCTGCGCGGGTCGCACTTCTTCCGCGCGGTGTTCTATCTGCCTAACATTATCAGTGTGGCGGTAGTCGGCTTGATTTTTACCAATATGTTCGGGTACTTCGGCTGGGTGAACGGTACGCTGTTAAAAATCGGCGCGGTGCGTGAGGGCGTTGATTGGTTCGCCGGGAGGGGGACGGCGTTCGCCGTGTTGGTCACGGGCGGCGTGTGGAGCACTTTCGGAATCAACGTCATGTATTTTATGGCGGCGCTCGCGGGGATTTCAGAGGATATTTACGAATCCGCGCGGTTGGACGGCGCGTCAGGCTTTACGGCGTTCCGCAAAATAACGGTGCCGATGATCGCGCCGGTGCTGCAAATCATCTTATTGCTGTCGTTGGTGGGGACGCTGGGGGTGAATGAGTTTATCCTCACTTCCACCAACGGCGCACCGGGCGGGCAGACACTTTCCGTCATGGCGTATCTGACGCGTCAATTCGTGCCGGGCTTTATGGCGGCGGGGGCGAAGCCGCGCTTGGGGTACGGCTGCGCGATGTCCGTCGTTACGACGGTGATTTTCGCGGTAGTCGCCCTCGCCTATGACAAGGTAAGCAAAAAAATGCCGTCAGTATAAGGAATATTCGACTTCGGTCTAAGGGGGATCGCCTGATGAAAAAACGCTTGCTCATTGAAAATATTTTCATTTACTTGTTTTTGGGCGTGATCTTTGTCATTACCGCGTTTCCGTTGGTGTACACGGTCGCGTCGTCCTTTAAGACCAACATGGAGATTATGGCGGAGCCGGCGCGGGTGTTCCCCGCCGCGCCCACGCTGGAAAATTACGTCACCGTGTGGACGGACCCCGCTTTTAACGCGGGGCTTATGGGGCTGAACAGCCTGTATTACACCTTGGCAAACGTGCTGATCGCGGTGGTGACGGCTTCTATGGGCGGGTACGTGTTCGCGCGGGGGCGGTTCCCTTTCAAGCGGCTGATTTTCGGCTGTTTTATATCGCTGATGTTCATCAAGGTGGGGAATATCGGGATTTACGCCACGTTTCAAGTGCTGGGGCTTCTGCGGCTGGACCGTTCGCTTCCCGCGCTGATTTTGCTGAACGTGTTCGGCGTGCCGATTGTGAACGTGTACCTGGTGCGCGGCTATGTGTCCACGATTCCGCGTGCGGTGGACGAGGCGGCGAAAATCGACGGCTGTGACTTTTTCGGCATCTATTGCCGCGTGATTCTGCCTATGCTGAAGCCTATTTTAGCGACGGTGGCGATTTTGACATTTCAGTGGAGTTGGAACGATTACATCATGCCGACGATTTTTACCATGACAAATCCAAAACAGCAGACGCTGATTGTAGGGCTGATGGCGTTGAAAAGCGGAGGCGGCGCGGCTTCGTCGTGGAACCTCATGCTGGCGGGTTCCGCAATCGCGCTGATTCCCGTGGTGGCGGCGTATGCCTGTGCCGGCAAGTACTTCGTATCCGGCTTGGCGGCGGGTGCGGTGAAAGAGTGACGTGAGAATTTATTTTGAAGCAAGGGGGTTAAAATTATGTTAAAGGTCATCAAAAGAGGGATTTCGGTTTTGGCGGCGTTCGCGCTGCTGTGCGGTATGTTGGCGGGAATCGCGCCGGTTACCGCTTCGGCTGAGGGTGCGCTCATATTCCATGACGAGTTTGATACCTACACCGACGCCAACGCCAAAAGGGGCGAGGCAAACGCGGTGCGCGGCGTGACGGCGGATTCCGGCGGCGCGACGGTGGTAGCGGACGACCGCGCGGCGTTGGGCGGCTATTGGAAGCGTTCTAACGTAAGCGAAACGGGTACGGGGTGGATTAACACGGACATCGGCGCGTATGGCATACAAACGTTTATCGAGGGCGATGACACCCTTGAAATTGCGGGACACAGCACATGGGAACAGTCTATGGTGAATTTGTACTCCGACCGCGCCGTGGATTACAGTTTGACGAAGTTTGAGGTAAGATACGCGCGGTATAACGACGCGCGGGCAATCCAGCGGTTTAACGTCAGCGCGGATGAGAAGTCCTTTTACGAGGTAGGGCTTAGCGGATTGAGAGCAAATGAGGAAACGATAGCGGGCAGCGGCAAAACGGGCTACGCCTATATCCGCAAGGTGGTAAACGGACATGGGACGGAACTTGTGGCAGCGGATACGCAAACACACGGCGGTACTTCATGGTTTATCTCTGAAGTGGACATTGACAAGGACGCGAAAACAATTTCATATACCCTGAAAAACGGCAACGATAACACAGTGCTGTACAGCGGTGTATACACGGAACAGGGGGAATTCCTCGAAAGAGGCATAGGCAATATGGTGTTCCAAATCGGCGGCGCGTGGCTTCGTCCCCGCAATGAAAATAACCGGGTTTCGGTAGATTATGTGGATATTTACGGCACGCCGAACAGAGAGGTCAATATCTTCTATGATGATTTCTCCGCATACAACGCGAACAACGCGAAAACGACGGCGGGGACGGCGGTGCGCGGCACGACGGCGGATTCCGGCGGCGCGACGGTGGTGGGCGACGCCCGGCCGAACGTCAACGGTTATTGGAAACGTTCCAACGTGTTCAAGGGGTACGTTGCCGGCGGTTACGACGGCGTTCGCGCGTTTATCAACGGATCGCTTAATATTTCCGGGCAAAGTGATATAGAGTACGGTTTGATTAACCTGCATTCCCCCGGCGCGGCGGCGTATGACGTGACGAAAATCGCCGTTGTATTCGCGAAGTACAACGGTGTACAGACGGTCATGCGCTTTAACGTGAGCAGTGATGAGCAAAGTTTTTACGAGGCGGGCATTCACGAGAGCGGCGGGGCGCGTCCGTACCTCCGCAAAGTGGTCAACGGCATACAGACGGCTTACGCGGCGGCAACCTCCGCCACGGCGGGGGGAACCTCTTGGATGAACGCGGTGATTACGATAGACGCGGCTTCCGGCGGGATTACGTTCAGAGGAAGCAAGGAGCAGGAATATGACGCGGGGAACAACGCGTGGAGCGTTACCTTGACGGACGACGGCGCGTTTTTGAACCGTGGGACGGATGACGTTATTTTCCAAGCCGGCTCAAAATCCGCAAACGAAAACGACTTCAATCAGTTTGCTGCCGTCAGTGTTTCCGGCGTAGCGGGGCGGTTGCATTGGGAAGTGGACGGCGGCACGGTTACGGTGAGCATCCCCGCCGCTTACGCGTCCAAGGTTACGGAATATATTACCGTGCTTGCCGCAAGTTACAGCGGCAACAGGCTGATTGGCTTCGATTTTGAAAAGGTTCCGGCGGAAAGTATTGCCGCGCCGGTTACGCTGAATCTTTCGGAGGAGGTCGGCAGTGCGCACAGGCTATTCCTTTGGGCGGAGGACGGCTTTGCTCTGCTCTCGCCCTTATGCCCCACAATCAATCTTGATTAAGCGCGTCCGCGCGAAAGGAGGTAGAAGCACATGAGGAGGGTGAACCACACCGCGCGGCGCACCGCCGTAGCGTTGATTGCCGCGAGTATCGCTTGCGTTTCGCTTCCCCGCGCGGCTTCGGCGGCATATACGATTACGGTAGAGGAAAACGCCGCGCTTCGTCCGTCAGACCGAAGGGTACTGGGTTTGAATGACGATATAGGCTTTTTCGGCTCTGCGGCAAACGGTTCGTCCGCGGCGGTACGAAACGACTTCGCGGAGGCGTTTCAAAAAACAGGCGTCGGCTTCCCGATTGCCCGCGCCTTTTTGCACACCCTTAATTGGAAAGAAACCGTCGGCGCGTTGGAATCGCGCGGGGTGAACGATTTTTCGCAGGTGTACACATTCGGGCTTGCGGAATGGATTCGCGCCCGCGCGAACCTCACGCCGAACGCCGCCTTTGCCTTTACCATTCGGGTGGAGGACGATTTGGACAATTTGCGTGATTTGGTACGGTTTTTGACTTTGATGCCGAGCGACCCCGCCGCGATTGGCGCGGACGGCGTGAACTGGGCTTCCCGCCGCGTAGAGGCGGGCATTGCGGAGCCGGTCAACTTGGCGGCGTTAGAGTTGGGCAACGAAACGGATTGGTTTTATTTCAATCAAATATTGGAAACGGACGCGGTGCGGGCGGAACTCGCGGCGGCGCGGACTTCGGCGCAGAAACAGGCGATTTACGATCGGATTTACGGCGAAGCGGGGGACATGTACGCCGCGTGGTGCCGCGCGATCGTCCCCGCATTGCGGGAAGTCAACCCGAACGTGCCGCTGGCGGTGCAGTCCTGCACTACGCCGCATGAGTCCCAAACAAAATATTCGGTGTTTAACACGAAAATCAACCTGCTGTTAAAGGAATTGAGCGACAGGCTGGATTATATCGTTGTGCATTGCTATTATCACAACACAGGCAGTATGTATCGGTATTTCAATGCGGACAGCCGTTGGACATGGGACGGATACGGCATTTGTACGGACGGACTTCCCGCAGAAAAGATGCCCGCGCCGTTTTTGTCGGAACACGCGGTGTTCGGCGGGGTGGAACATTACAACACCGCCTCGCGCACCATCGCGACAGGCCGCGCGGGGACGCTATCCACGGCGGACATGGTGAACCGCTTGATTAAGTCCCCTGACGCGCCGATTGCGGTGTATCACACGACAATGGACTATCCCTCGGCGGCTGACGCGTTCGGCGGCGGGGTGTGGGGCTTGATGCGGGCGTTCCCCGATTTCGGCTTCGCGCTTTCCGGCGTGGGTGAGTTTTTCAAATTAGCGTCTGACGCGTTCGGGGTGGATTCGGTGCGGGTCACGGGCGACAACATGAGAACCACGGCGCATACCTTGACGGTATCGGCGCATACGACAGCGGAGGGCGGGTTGAACCTCCTTGCCGTAAACGCCTCCAACGCCGCGCATACGTTGGATTTTTCCACGCAAAACAACTATAAACTGGAAAAACGCGTGACCCTCACCGCAGCAAGCGACGCCTCGGATAACGGCCCGCTGACCGACATTACCGCGCCTGACGCGATGGTCGCAAAGGCAGAGCGAATCCACGCGGCGGACGTTCCCGCACAGACAATCGGCGCAAAGACCATCACGGCATATTACCTTGTGCCGACGGAGCGGCAATACACCGCGAATGACGCGGTTTCCCTGCGGGTGAACGGCGTACCCGCCGATACCTATACCGCGCCGGTTGTGACGGCGGAGCGGGTGCGGGTGGAATTTTCCCTGTTTGAAAACGGCGCGTTAAACGGCGTTTCAGAACTGACCGCCGTATTGTTCGCGTCCGATCCCGCATCGCCCGAACTTACGCCGGACGGCGTGATTTACATGGCGCAAGCGGACGGAATCGCGCGGAACAGGGGCTATTTTGAGGCGTTGCTGCCGCCCGGGTTGCCGAACGGCGAATATTTCCTGCGCGTCGGCGCGGGCGCGGCGCAAAAGACGGTGCGGCTGGACTATCGGGCGAGCGGCGCGGTGACGCGGTTGGAACCGCTCTCGCAACCGAACGGCGATTATGAAACGGCGTTCCATATCTATTGGAACGACGCGCGGACGCGGGACGGCGAACGCTTTGGCGTGACGCTGACAAGCGCGGCTGACGGAGAACTCCGCTACGCCGGGGCGGGAACCAAATTCGGCGCGGCACAGCGGTATGAACTGCTTTTCCCGCGTGACGCGGTATCGGGCGCGTACCGTTTGCGCATCACAACGGAGCATGATGTGTTTGAAACGGAACTTGATTTTGTCAAACCGGGGGAAGCCGTGCGCGTGATTGCGCCTTTGCGGACGGAGGACGGGGCGCGGCTGACCTTAGGGATGCTGACGGAGGAGCGGACGGCGGCTATCGGCTTACAAAACCTCGGGGACGCGGCGATTGCTTCCGTACAAGTGTATTTGGCGTTTTATGACGGCGCGGGCAACCTCACCGCCGTTGCGGTAAGTGAAGCGGAGGGCGTTGCGGCGGGCGGGGAAATTTCCCCCTTGGTACGAACGCCGACGGTAATCGGCGCGGCGTTGGCGCGGGCGTTGATCTTGGAGGACAATTCCCTCCGTCCGCTGACCGACGTATATTTAATAAAGGAGTGATCGGCGTGACACGAACGCGCGTTTTTACCGCGCTTGCCGTGGTGATTTTGCTGTTTCCCCGCGCGGGGGCGGCGTATGAGCGCAGGCTGTACGGCGCGGTCGTCAGTCAATACGGCGCCGCGAATATGGAAAGTGACCGCACCCATAATTATTATTTTCACAACGACGCGGGCTTTGCCGCCGCGCATACCGAAGCGGAGCGTTACAGCGGCAAGCGTTCCCTGGAAATCAGTTACAGGAGCGGCACGGGACTTTCCGCGCTGTCCTATTCGGTGCCGTCCGGCGTGATTACCGATACGATTCGCCGTAGGGCGTTATACTTTTCGTACTATATCAAGGGTGTGTACGGAGGAATGTCTGACCGCGTCGCGCCGTTGGTGGTCATGCGCGGCGGTTCGGGCGGCGACGCGGCGGCGGACGCTTCCTTTCGCGCGGAAGCGGCGGGCGGGGGCTGGTACAAGGTGTACGGTTCGTTTCCGTTCGCGCGGTATGACGCGCATAATTTTGTCGATTTCATGATTAACATCAATCGTCAGAGCGCGTCGGATAACACTTATGATAAAATTTATATTGACGATTTATCCATTCATTCAGCACCCGTCGGCCTTGACATAAAGGGCGGGGATTGGCGCGGCGCCGTTATGCCGCTTGGCGCGGCGCGTCCCGTGGGGATCGATTCGGACGGCGTGAGGGAAGTGATTGAGGCGGCGGATTTGGTGCGTTACCGCGTGACGGCGGGTGACGGACGGATCGAGGACGGCAATTTGGTCTACCTCGGCGCGTCTGTCGGCACGGTTACGCTGGAAGCGGACTTTTTCGGTGCGCGTTGTACGTTCGGCGTTACGTTCCGTCCCTACGGCGGGATTGATATTTCCACGGCGGTCGAGCGGGACGGCGTTTACTCCGTAGACGTTACGAATCACACCGATACTGCGGCGGAAATCCTTTTGGCGGCGGCGTTGTCGGACGGCGGGCGGCTATCGCGCCTGTACACGGGGACGGCAAGCGTTGCGCCCGGGAGTACTCTGACCGTTTCGACCCCGAAAGTCACCGTACCCTTTTACGTAAACGCGCCGGAAGTCAAGACGTTTGTATTTACAAATGCCGCGCGTTTCTTCACAGGGCTGTTACCCCGAAACGCGGAAACGGAGGAATCGCGATGATGTTAAAGATACAAAAAAGCAGGATTTTGGCGTTGTTTGCCGCGCTTGCCCTATGCGCCGCTCACGGCGGGGCGTACGCGTCGGCGGAAAATTCCGCTATGTATCAAGAAACCGCTGTTTTTGCCGTGGGAAGCACCGTTACCTTTGAAACGCCAACGGCAGTCGCTTTGGTTGCTTACCCGCCGTTGGCGGGGCGTACCGTAACGCTGGAGTTTACGGGCGCGGAGCCGCAAACAGTTTCCGCTTTTTTTGACGCGGGCGGGCTGTTTTTGAACCAAGACGCGGACGCGGCGTATTCCGGCATTGTGTTCCCGCAAGAGGTGGACGCGGCGGCGGTTTCGGTCTTTACGCGGATAGACGCGCGGTACGAGAACACCGCTTCCGCCGCCGAAACGCGTGTGTTCAGTGACGCGTTCACGACGTACAATGCCGCGAATTCCCGCTACGACAGGGCGAACGCGGTACGCGGGGACGATTTACCCGGGGACGGCGGTACGGTAGTCGCGGCGAACGGCGAGGGCTATTGGCAGCGTTCTGATGTATCGGTCGGCTACATCAACAACCCGCACAGAGGTGTGATGCTGTACATTCGCACGGACGCGACCATGCAAGTCGCGGAACAGAGCGGAACGCATGACGGCTTTGTGAATTTGCACGTCCCCGCCGCGTCAGAGCGCGACCTCAGCCGCGTTACGATGAAATTCGCGCGGTATAACGGTGTTCGCGCGTCGGTGCGTTTTTGCGTCAGCGAGGACGAGAGGACGTATTACGAGGCGGGAATCCTCGGGAACGGCGATACGCTGTTCCCGCAGCCGATGTCCTACCGTCCGTATATCCGCAAGGTAGTGGACGGCGCAACGGTGGATTATGTCAACGGCAATGATAATTTTGCCTATACCGCTTGGTATGATATGGAAATCACGCTGGACAGGGCGGAAAACACCGTAAAAGCGGACGTGCGCAACAGCGGAAACGCCGCCATGAGCGCGGTATTGACGTTGACTGACGCGGGCGGGCTGATGCGGCGCGGCACGGACGATATGCTGCTGCAACTCGGCGTAAACCGTTCGTCCGTGAACGACGACCACCTGCAAGTGGATTTTATCCACGTGTACGGCAAGGAGCGTTCGGGCGCGTCCGCGCCGGCGGGGGAAATTATCGCGTTTTTGCGGAATCCGTTGGCGTTGCGGGCGCGAATCGGCGGTGCGCTCGAAACAGGCATAGCGTGGAGCGTACGGCGACCGGACGTCGCGGAAATGCGCGGCGGCGCGTTGTACGGAATCCGTGAGGGCGATACGCAAATTACCGCGTCACGCGGCGCGGAAACGCTTACGGTTAAGGCGCGGGTCGTCAGTGAGTACACCTACGCGGCGGAACGCGGCGAAACGGCGCGGTATTTCGCGCAAAAGCGGCTGATTACCGACGCGCTCAACGCCGCCGTCGCCGCCAAGGATTTTGCCGCGATGGACGGAATCATCACGGGAAGCGGCGATTTGAGCCTGCAACGGATCGATATAATCGACGCATCCCCGGCGGCGGCGTTGAAACAGACGAACCCCGCCGCTTACGCGGATTATTTGGAGCGTGTTGCTACCTATCCCGCGTTCTCCTGCGCGGGGCTTGAGGATTTGCGGTATTTGGAGCGCGTCCTCGCGGACGAAATCGCGGTCGGCGGCTTGAACGGCTTATCCGCGCCGGAGGAGGTGCTGGCGGCGTTGCGGGAACATAACGCCGTGTTCGGCTTGACGCTGGGCGGGCAGTACTATGACGGGCGGGAAGCGGCGGTGCTGTCGCGTTTGACAAACGTTCAGTTCAAAAACGTTGCGGACGTGGCGAAACGCTTTGATGAGGCGTTGCTGCTGACCGCGTTCGGCATCTGTGACACCTATCAGTATATGCGGCAAATCACGACGGATTTCAGCGGCGTGATCGGGTATGACGCGGCGCGGCTTTCCGCCTTACACTTGGATACCGCCGGCAACCGCGCGTTTTATACAGGGTTGCTGCAACAAAAGGATACCCTGCAAACCATAGAGGATCTCAAGGACTTTATTGACGGCTTCACGCCGGAAACACCCCCGGTCAAGCCGTCCTCCACAGGAGGAAAAGGCGGCGGCGGAGGAGGGGGAGGCGGCTTTACCTTAGACCCCCCGCCCCCCGCGCCGGTTGTGCCGTCAGACGGTACGGCGGTGGGCAAAACACTGCTTTACAATGATGTCCCGATCGACCATTGGAGTTACGAGGCGACCCGCTATCTGACCGCGCTTGGCGCGGTGGGCGGCTATGAGGACGGCTTGTTCCGTCCCGACGGCGCGATTACCCGCGCGGAATTTTTGAAAATCGTTCTGACCGCGTTCGGCGAGGGTGCGCCGGAAACAGAACGGGAATCCGAACCGCTGCTATTTGAGGACGTTTCCGTTGCGGCGTGGTATTACGGCTACGTCAAGGCGGGTGTGGAAGCGGGAATCGTCTACGGCGACGGCGCGAACCGTTTTCACCCCGAGCGTGAAATCACGCGGCAGGAGATTGCCGTTCTTGTGGTACGCGCGTTGGGGAACAAGGGGCTTTCCTTGCCGATTACCGAAACAACGGCATGGTTCAGTGATTACGGCGATATTGCGGAGTGGGCGTTCGATTCGGTGACGCAACTGCAACTCGCGGGGATCGTTTCCGGGCGGGGAAACGGCGCGTTCGCGCCGAACGAAACGGCGACACGCGCCGAAACCGCCAAGATGATTTATCTTTCGGGCTTGAAAGGAGGTGCGCCGCGTGTATAACCGCGTGTATAACCGCAGGTATAACCGAAGGTATAACCGAAGGTATGAAAAATGTATCGCGCTGTTACTGCTGACGGCGTGTACCCTTTCGCTTCCCGCGTACGCGGCGTTGAATGACAGCGAACAGGCGCGATTGCGGGAAAGTGTGACCGCAACCGCGACGGCGGACGCTGTTTTGACAGTGGACGAGGACGACCCTCTCCACGCGACGGTGATGGAAATGCTGGGAGTGCAGTACGAGAGCAGCCACAGACATATCCTGGAGGGAACGGACTTCGCGCCCGAATTTCAAGCGTTCGCGCCGCGTGTGTTTGACTTTCCGCTGTTTCGGTACGGCGGCGCGGCGATTGAGGAAACGAATTTGATTTTGAATATCGGGCAAATGAATACCCGCTCCGGCAGTGCGCGGGTGGACGGCAACAAGTACACGCGGGACGTCTCGCCGCTTGGCAGTGAGGGACGCGTGGCGACCAACATGGGGCCGTTGGAGTTCGTCAAACTGATGCGGTCCATCAACCCGAACGGTCAGTATTTATGCACAATTTCCGTCACACACGCCACGCCGGAGGACAACGCCAACCTCGCCGCGTTTTTGACGCATGAGGCGGGGCAGTCCGAGTGGGGGGCACTCCGCGCCATGTACGGCATGACGGAGCCGGTGAACGTGTTCGCTTTTGAGTTGGGGAATGAAATCGACTCCGCGCTGAACGAGCCGGAACAGGATAATGTGTGGGCGTTTTCACAGTCGAAGTTGGAATGGTACTCTGAAATCGCGCCGAAGCATATCGCGGCGATTCGCGCCGCCGCGCCGGAGGCGAAGTTTGTCATGTGCGGCAAAACCGCGCCTTGGAGCGAAGCGGAATCGCATATCAAATGGACGGAGGGGGTTGCGCGGGCGATTGGCGCGGATTGCGACTACCTCGCGTTCCACCCCTATTATGACGGCATGTCCACGGCGTACATGAGCGGCTTGTTCGACGATATGTCGGACGCGTTGGAGCGTGTTTTGGGCGCGGGGCACGGCGTGAAGTTTTTATTGACGGAACACGCGCGTTTCGCGGACGAGGGCTTGGACGACGCGGGCAGAATCAATTTATTTTCCGCGCTGAGTACGGCGCAGTTCTTTAACGTCATGATGAAGCGCGGCGATATGGGCGGCGCGACGTATCACTCCTTTTTTGACGGCGGGGAGGAAAGCCGCTGGTGGGGCTTGGCGCAGTACGTCGGCGGCACGTTATACCAATCACCCGTTGGGCAGATGTACCACGTCTATGCCGGCGGTCTGGGCGACCGCGTGGTGCGGAGCGTTTTGACCTCTGACGACCCGGTGACGGACGAAACGGACGACAACCTCCGAATGAGCGCGTTGGTGACGGCGGAGGGCGGGAACCGTTTGAAAATTATTCTGGTAAATATGCGGGAAGACCTTGACTTCAATATCGCCTTTGATTTGAAGCATGATTACACGCTGAAAAGCGAAACGGTGTTCACCGCGCCGAACACGCAATCCTTTATTTACAGCGCGAAAGAAGCGGATATTGTGACGGCGGTGACGACGGAGCGGAACACCGCGAATTTCAAGAATTATCATATGCCGAACAAGAGTTTGGCGGTGCTGACCCTTGAAACGGCGGCGGAAATCGCGGGCTTGGGCGGGCAGGCGGGCGGCGAACGGGAGGACGCGCCCGTTGAAACGGCGTTCGCCGACATAGACGGCTGTTGGGCGCGGAATGAAATCGCGAAAATGACCGATTTGGGCTTTATTCAAGGCAAGACGGCGACGGTGTTCGCGCCCTATGAACCCGTGACACGCGCGGAATTTGCGGTGATGCTGGCGCGGGTGCTGGGGCTTGGCGGGGGCTATCCGAAGCATTTCACTGACGTACCTGACGGCGCGTGGTACGCGGACGGCGCGGACGGACTTTTTTACAAGGGCGTTTTGAAAGGCAAGCGGGAAGCGGTTTTCGCGCCTGACGACCAAGTGACGGCGGAGGAAATCGCCGCCGCCGCGAACCGCGCGTACCGTTTGCGCGGGGGTGTTGCGCGGCAGGGCGGTCTATCGGTTGACGCGCTTGGCATTAAGGATTTATCGGGTGTTTCCGCGTGGGCGCGGGAGGACGTTTTGACGGCAATCGCCTACGGACTGTTCGCGCGGCTGTACGAAAACGGATACCCACGGACAAATGAGGCGGCGACACGCGCCGAAGCCGCGTCTATCCTGTATCGGCTATACAATGCTGCCCGCTAACCCGGGAGTAATCTTTCAAGGCAAAGGAGGAATCCGTAATGAAAAGACGCTTTACCGCGACCGCCGCCGCGCTGCTGATTATCCTTACCCGCTGTGTTTCGCTAAGCGCGGACGATTTAAGCGGCGCGGGGCATGAGTATGACAATATCGACGTTGCCGAAGCGGTGGAATCTGCCCCGGGGGAACAGGCGCCCGCCTTTTCCGACGCGCGGGAGGGTTCGTTGAAGTTGTACGCGGGGTTTTTAGATACGCTTGGCGTTATGCGGGGCTTTGACGACGGCACATTTCGACCCGACGCGCCTGTATTAAAAGGGGATGCGTGTGTGATTACCGCCGCCGCCGCAGGGATCGATACCGCGGCGTTCGCGGACGCGCCGATCGGCACGTTTTATGACGTAGACAGGGATTCGCCGTATTTTTCGGCGGTGCAGGCGTTGGCGGCATACGGAATTTTGAAAGGCAACGCGGATAATACCGTCAACGTCAACACGCGGCTTACCTATACCGAGGCGGTGGTGCTGTTGACGCGCGTCATGGGGTATGAGGAGTTCGCGCGGGTCAGCGGCGGCTATCCCGAGGGGTACTTCGCGGCGGCGCGGCGGGCGGGGGTATCGTTCCGAAGCGCGGACGGCATGACGCGCGGCGTGTTCGCGGAGTTTATCTATAACATGTTACGAAGCCATCCCTTGCAAAAAAACCGCGCGGGGGAGCGGAACACCTACGCGGTGAATACGGAGGAAACGTTTCTTTCCGAACGGCACGAGGTTTACGAGGGGGACGGCATTGTCACGGCGACCCGTGCAGGCGGCTTATCGGGCGGCGCGGTGAAGCGCGGTACGGTGAAAATAGATGAGGACGTATACGCCCTTGACCAAAAGGCGGGCGCGGCGCGTTTGGGGTATCGGACACAGTTCTTTTACCGTGATGACGACGGCGCGTATACGGTGATTTACCTCATCGACCACAGAAAGGTCGCGGAAATTGAAATCGACGCGGAGGATTATGTGAACTATACGCCGTCCGCGAAAACGATTCGTTATACGGAGGACGACGGCCGCCGCGTACTGACGGCGGTGTTGAGCGACGCGCCTACGGTGCTAATCAACGGCACGGCGGCGGCGGTTCCGAGTTTGGGGGCGGCGTTGGAAATCCAACAGGGCAGTATTACGCTGGTTTCCAATTATGACGACGATATTTACGATTTGGTGTGCGTCAACCGCTACGAGAATCTTTTGCTGCAACGGGCTTCGGCGGACGGCGGACATACAATCACGCTCACACCGCAGTACAGCCTTTTGCCGATTACGGCGCGTATGAGCGGGGACACGATTTTGGAGTTCGCCAACGCCGACGGCACGGAGGTTGAATATTATGCAGACGTTCCCGGCGTGTTCGGCAAGGACGGCAAGCCGGCAAAGACGATAGATGTTTCGCGGATTCCCGCCGATTGCGTACTCAGCGCGTTTGCCGATAAGTACGAGGAACAGCGCGGGCATTTGCTTCCCGCCGGGGACGCGGTTTACACGCGGTTTGTTATTTCTACGCGGAAAATCGAGGGTACCATAGAAGCGATTGACGGCGAGGGGAATGTGGAAATCGGCGGCAAGACGTTCAAAAGTTCGCCGAGCAATTATTTTAACGAACTTGACGGCGCGTTGACGTTGGGGAAAACAGGGTTGTTTTATCTTGACTTTTCGGGGGAAATCGTTGCGTTCAAAGAAAGCGGCGCGACGGACGCGTTGCGGTACGGGTACCTCATCAACGCCGGCTCCGCGCGGGGTGCGCTTTCCGATACTTTGCAACTGAAAATCATGACGGACGACGGTGAGATTATCGTTGTTACGACAGAGCGAAAGACGAACGTCAACGGCGATTCCCTTAGCAAAGACGAGGCGTTGACCCTTTTGAAGCGCGTGGCGGGAATGTTGCGCGGCGGGTTCGGGATTTCACAGATGATTCGCTACCGCCTGACCGCCGACGGTATGCTCGCCGAATTGGAAACTTGCTTGCCGGAGGATCTAATCAATCAAAACGGCTTGGTGGAGTCGGCGCATTTACAGCGCAGTGTGCCGATCGACGAGTACAATCTGGTGGAGGATACGAGCGGCAGACTCCTCCGCGCCGCAGACGATACGGGCTATCACAAGCCGAACAAATACTTTTTTGTTCCCTCGCCGGAAACGTTTCACGACGAGGATTACAGCGTGCAAGCGCCCGCCAACGCGCGGCCGTATTCCATCGAACTTTACGATTGCGGCTTTGATATGCGTCCGCAAATTGCCCTCATTTACGCCGACGCGGGCGGTGCGGAGCAGGAAATTATCACCACGCGCTTCGCGTTCCCCGTCATGGTCAGCCGCGTGTTCAAAAAATTGGACAAGGACGGCGCGGCGGTCGGCGCGGTCGAGGTGGCGACGGGCGTTGTCATGAAAGAGTATATCGGGCGGGACGAACACACGTTTGACGGCTTGGAAGCGGGCGATTTGATTCAACTTTACACGCGGGGGAATGATGTGGTATCATCGTATCGGCGGCATACCTATTACAATATCCCGATTACGGCAAAGACCTTCCCCGATTTGGACTTCGACGCGCTGACGGACGGCGGCAGTATCCGCAGCCTGTACGCGGGGGTTGTGTACTACGTGGATTCGCAAAGCGGCTTGGTAATCGATACAGGCAGGTACGGCGCGGACGGACGGCGCAAAATCCACGTAACGGGGCATATGAACACGAACTATTATTGGCAGATGGGCGGCGCGATCGTGTATGACGCTACGGTCGGCGCAAAGCCGCAGGTGCGCAACGCGACCATCAGTGATTTTAAGGGTATGTATCAATACGGCGAACAACACGCCAGCCGCGTCCTTTGGATTCCCGCGCACGGCGGCGGCAGACAGTATATTTTGTATAATTTTTAGATAGATTCTAAAGGGGATAGAGTATGAGTATCAAATATCACAACGGCCAATTTCATCTGCAAACGAAGCGCGTGAGTTATATTTTTTCCGTATACCGGGGGCTGTATTTAACGCACTTGTATTGGGGTGCGCGGTTGGAACACGGCGTAGATTTGACCTATTTGCCGGAGGAATTTATATTTTCCCGCGCGAACGCGTTCCACGTGCCGCTTGACAGCGAAAACCGCGTGTTCCTTAGCGATTTGAAGTTGGAATTTTCAGTGGTGGGCGGCGGGGATTACCGCGTACCGGCATTCCACGCGCGGTACGGCGACGGCTCTACGGTGTCGGAGTTCGCCTACGGGGGGTATCAAATCTACCGGGGCAAAAAGAAGTTGCGCGGCTTGCCCGCTACCTACGCCGAAAACGCCGCCGAAGCGCAAACGCTGGAAGTTACCTTGCGCGACGCGCTGACCGGGCTGAAAGCCGTCCTTTGTTACAGCGTTTTTGAGGAGTACGACGTGATTACGCGCAATATCCGCTATGAAAACGCGGGCGCGGGGGAAATCGCACTGCTTTCGGCGCAGTCCGCGTGTGTGGATTTTTACGGCAAGGAGTACAACCTGCTGCATTTGCGGGGCGATTGGGCGCGGGAGCGGTACCCGGAGGTATTATCCGTAGGGCGCGGGATCGTCACAATTGACTCCAAGCGCGGCATGAGCGGGCACGCGCACAATCCGTTTATCGCGCTTACGGCGAAAAACGCGGACGAGAACAGCGGCGAGGTGTACGGCTTTTCCCTTGTGTACAGCGGCAATTTCAGTATGTCGGCGGAGGGGGATTCCTGCGGCGGCACACGCGTAACCGCGGGCTTGAATCCTTTCGGCTTCGACTGGCCGCTTGCCCCGGGGGACGTGTTCCAAACGCCCGAGGTGGTTATGGTCCATTCGGGCGAGGGAATCGGCGGCATGAGCCGCGTGTACCACCGTATGTACCGTGAGCGGCTTTGCCGGGGGAAGTACCGCGACGCGCCCCGCCCGATGGTGATTAACAATTGGGAGGGGACCGGGTTTGACTTTGACGAAAAAAAGTTGCTTGACATCGCGAAAGTCGGCGCGGAAATCGGCTTGGAACTTTTCGTGCTGGACGACGGTTGGTTCGGTGCGCGCGGCGGCGATACTTGTTCCCTCGGCGATTGGCACGTCAACTCCGCGAAACTTCCCAACGGCTTGCGCGGCGTCGCGGATGCGGTGAACGGTATGGGTATGAAGTTCGGGCTGTGGTTCGAGCCGGAAATGGTGTCGCCGGATAGTCTGCTCTATCGGGCGCACCCCGATTGGTGCGTATTCGCCGAGGGACGCAAACGCACGGAAAACCGCTATCAACTTGTGCTGGACCTGTCGCGGGAGGAAGTGTGCGAATACATCATCGGCGCGGTGTCGGAAGTACTCCGCTCCGCCAACATCGAGTATGTCAAGTGGGATTGCAACCGCAACCTAACCGAAACGGCGGACCAAACCCAACCGCATAAGTATATGTTAGGGCTGTACCGCGTGTTGGAAACGCTTGCCGAACGCTTCCCCAACGTGCTGTTCGAGGGTTGCGGCGGCGGCGGCGGGAGGTTCGACCCGGGCATGTTGTATTATATGCCGCAAACGTGGACGAGCGATAACACCAACCCGATCGCGCGGCTGAAAATCCAGCACGGCACTTCGGTGGTTTACCCGCCAATCACAATGGCGGCGCATATCGGCAGTATTGATACCGGGCGCGATTGCCGCAACGCGTTCATGGACGTTTGCGCCCGCGTCGCGATGGCGGGGAATTTCGGCTTTGAAATGGACTTGACGCGGCTATCCGCGGCGGAACGGCGGCAGGCGGCGGAGATTGCCGCGCGATACAAGCATCTAAGGCAAACTGTGCAGTTCGGGGATTTTTACCGTTTGGAAAGTCCTTTTGACGGCGGCGCGGCGTGGGAGTTCGTAAGCGCGGACGGCAAGCAGGCGGTGCTGTTTACTTATCAGACGCAAACCGCTTTGAACGGCGAGTCGCGGCGCGTGTTCCTAAAGGGACTTTCCCCGAGCGCGTCCTACCGCTGTAACGGCAAGGTGTACAGCGGGGCGGCGCTTGCGCGGGCGGGCATTGGTATTGCGTTAGAGGCGTATGAGTACGCGGGGGAAGTTATGGTTTTTGAAAAAATTGAATCGGAATTTGAAAAAAATTGAATCAAGGTAGGAGTGGTTGTTATGCAATATCCGACACATTCGCGGGCGATCGTGATCGAGCGTCCGTACCACGCGGCGTTTCGGGAGATTCAACTGACCGAACCGCGCGAGGGCGCGTATTTGGCGCGGACGGCGTTCAGCGCGATTTCGAGCGGGACGGACATGAAAACGTACCGGGGAATGCAGCACCCGGAACAGTGCTGGTATCCGTTGGTGCCGGGCTATGAAACGGCGGGGGTAGTGGAACGCGCACCGGACGGCGGTGATTTGCGCGTCGGCGACCGCGTCATGATTAACGAATGCCGCAAATTCGGCGACGTTTGCGCCGCGTGGGGCGGCAATTCGGAATATACCGTTAAAGACAGTTTCACCGCCGACAGTCCGTTTGACTATATGGTGAAAATCCCCGATAACGTGACGGAGCAACAGGCGGTTTTGGCGTACTTGGCGTGTGTCGCGCTGAAAGGCGTGAAGCGTCTGGCGGCGCGGGACGGCGAAACGGCGTTGGTGGTCGGCGCGGGTATGGTGGGCGTTAGTTTTATACAGATACTGAAAATTCTGTACCCCGCGCTTACCGTCGTCAGCGTGGAGGAGAACGCGTTTCGGCGGTCGATTGCCGAACATTACGCCGATTACGTGTTCTCGCCGGAACAGGCGGTACGCGGCTTAAAGGACCTTACGGGCGGCAAAATGGCAGACCTCGCGGCGGAATGTTCGGGCAATCCCGCCGCAGTGGGCGATATACACAAATACCTCAAGGACGGCGGCTGGGGCAGTGACGACGCCCCCGCGCGTTTGCATTTGCAGGGCGATTATCCCGACAGAATCATTTTTGACCATTACCACCGTTGGTTTGTGAAAAACGTGAATATTTCCATGACCTGCGCTCTCGCGGCGGGGTGCAAGGAGCAGGTTTTGCAGTGGATTTCCGAGGGGAAATTCGATACCTCTCACTTGCCCGTTGAGGTATGGGGCGCGTCGGAGGCGGCCGAGGCGTTTCGGTACAAAGAGGAAAAGGGCGGGGACGTGTTCAAAATTTTGTTTGATTGGAGTGCTTAACATGCGATACGGTAACGCGGCGTGGGGGTTTCGTGAAACACCCCTCGAGAAGCAATTGGAACTCACGCGGGAGATGAATCTGCCGCTGTTGGAACTTGACGTCGCGAACGCGGAGGGCGGCGTTCCGCTGGATGCGGACGAGGCGCGGCTCGCGTTCACGCGCGGGCTGTACGAGCGGTACGGTATCGCGTTGGATTGCGCTTGCGCGGGCAATGATTTCACGATAGGCGACCCCGTTGCGGAAGCGGAGCGGGTGAAGCGGGTGATTGACATTTGCGTCGGGCTTCGGGCGCGGTATTTGCGGATATTCGCGGGATTTTCCCCGGTCGGCGAGGTGGTGGGAGCGCGTTGGGACGCGATGATTGCCGCGCTTCGCGCGGTGGGCGAATACGCGCGGGGGAAAGTGACGCTTGTGGTGGAAACACACGGCGGCGTTACCGCGTATGACGACGGCGTGACGCACTTCCACAGCGTCACGACCACGGAGGAAACGTTGGCGCGGATGCTTGCGGAAATCCCGGAAAATATCATGTTCCTGTACGACCCCGCAAACCTTTGGGCGGCGGGACACAGCGACCCCTCCGCGCTGCTCGGCGTACTTGGGGAGCGCGTCGCGGCGGCGCACTTTAAGGACTTCGTACCGTTGCCAAGCGGCAGACTGCTTCCCGCCGCGTGCGGCGAGGGGCAAATGGATTGGAAGCCGATTCTGCACGCGTTGCGGGGGCGCGATCTTCCCGTGTTGTTTGAGTACGAAAACACCGCCGACGTCGCGGAGGGCAGCCGGCGATGCCGTGATTTTATATTCGCCGCAGAACGCGCCGCTATTACCGCGACGTAAAGGATTATTTTGACAAATAGCAACCCGCATGTTATAATATTCATACTAACGATTACGTAGGTCCTACGGAACAGGAGGTGCAATTATGCTGATTTCCGCTGTCGCCGCGCTTGCCGTCGCGCTGGTTTATGTCGCGCTCATGCGGCATAGCAGATTTTC
>JAIRSR010000256.1 GCA_031255355.1 Clostridiales bacterium | reverse complement strand
AACACCAAACTAACGCGGTTCCACGTCCTAAGCGCCGCCGTCGCGGTCTTTTTCAGCACGCCGTCCGCGCCGCGCACGCTCAGTTCGCCGCCCCGCAGACTCAGCAATTCCACTTCCCGCTTGCCTCCCGCGTCGGTAAAGGAAAGCCCCGCCTTGGCATACGTGTCAAAGGCGTAGAACGAACCCTCATACACCAGCGTTTTATCCGCGTTATCCACGGCGTTTTTCTTGAGCGATACGGCGGCAGACCGCACACCGCCCTCTGCCGGCGCGGTTTTCACACGGAACGCGGCAAAGCCGTTTCCGCCGTCCTGTTCCGCGCGTACCGCGCTATCCGTCACGCCGTCCGTGGTTACTTCCCAGCGTTTGGACGGCAGTTCGCCGCCGTACGCCGCGTAGTCGTCAAACGTATCCGCAAACACCACCGCCGCGCTGTCCGCTTGCTCCGCGAGGGCGGGTAAATTGCTCGTAAGGAATACGCTTATAAGCAATATACTGAAAAGTTTTCTTTTTCGCTTCATATCGGATTCCACTCCCCTTCTATGGCAGTCTATGGCAGTATCGGCGCGCCGGTCGGCAAGCGGCTGTCGTCACGGAAAATCACCATAACCCGCGCCGCCTCACTCCGCGCTTGATACAGCACCCAATCGCCGACCCGCGCTTCCGCAAGGCAGTTAGGAACGTGCTGTATTTCGCGGTGGTCGCCCAAATACACATAGGTGCTGACGCGTCGCGCGTTTGTGAACAGCGTAGCGGGTGCCGTTGACGAAAGATATCCCGTCGCCGGGGTATTTTCATACGGCTTAATGACGACCGAATTGATGCCTACCGCTTGAATCTGCCCATAGAGCATGGTTCTGCCGTTGTTGTAATTTGCCATAGGGGACATGCGGTCCGCCTGGGTAAATTCCTTTGCCAAATTTTTAATCTTTGTGCCGTCGGTGGTGAGTTCGACTTTGAAGCAGTCGCCGCGCCGCAGCCCTAACGCTTCTTTGCATATGCCCTCATAACTGCTTTTGCTGTCCCGCACGGCGATTTGACGCGTATACTTCGTCCCCTGCTGCCAATAGGTAATCGCGTATGCCGTTTCGCCCTCCTCCGTCACCACTTCCCCGCGCTTATCGAACACGCAGGTATAGGTATTGTTCTCGTTATACACGGGCTGGTCGGTACTTTCGGTAATGAGGATGACTTCCGCTTCAAACAGGTCGTTCGTGTTGTAGCCCTCCACCGTATAAAACGCGTCGTTGGTGAAATACGCTTCCGGCCACACCTCCGGGTCGTCTTGCGTTTCCCGCAGCCAATCCAAATACTGCTCCGCGTTCCGCTGTACAAAACTGCCTCCTTGCGCGATAAGCGACACGGGCGGCGCGGCAAAAATCACGCCGGTTGCGCGGGAAGTCAGTTGCCCCTCAAAGTTGAAAATCGCGCCTGTTTTGCACCGTCTGCGGACGGGCGGTACATCCAACTTCAAAACGTCCGGGTCCGCGTCCGCCGTGTAGAGCCGCTCGATTCTGCCCTCGTCATTTGCGGCGTAGGCGATGACGCGGCGGTAAAATACAGGCGTTCCCGGGTCATATTCCGTGGTATAGAAGTTGAGCAAAAGCGGATTGCTGACGGAAAGTGAGAAATCCGCGCTTTTCATTTTCACATTATTGACGTACAGCGTATCTGCGGCGCGGTAGAGTTTCTTTTCGTTATTCGCGTTCAAAATCAAAAATTCCACCGTATGGTCTACGCCGCGTTCGTCAAGGCCGAGCGCCACCAGATAGCCGTAGAAAATCGCCGCTTCCTCCCCCGAATCATACAGCGCGATTTTGCCCTCCGCGCTTATGACAAAGGTATATGAAAAGCCCAACTTCAAGCCCGAAACGCTAAGGCTGTTTAATATTTCGTACCGCGTATCGCCGATTGTAATGCCGTCACTGCCGAACTCCGTAACCGTCCCCGCAATCGTTTTCAACAGGTAAACACTGCGGTAAGTCACGCCGTCCTCTGCGGTTACGTCCGCGACGGCAACCGCGCTGTTCTTGATGATGTCGCCAATCGAACCCGCCTCGCCCGACCGCCCGTAGATCGCCACCTCAAAGCCCTCTTTCTCCGGGTCTAAATCAATACTGCCGCCGCCTTTGACGTTTACGGAAGTCGTCCCCACGCCGCTGATCAGATAGTATTGATAACTTTCAATCCACACCAGCGGGTGCAGGTCGTTTTTCGGGAACACCAGACGCACCGCGCCCGAATCGATGTGAAACAAATCGTCGTTTTTATCCGCGTCGTGAATGAGCCGTCCGTTCACGATAAACCGCGCCCCCGACGCGATTTCACGCGTTGTTTCTCTGCCCGTTTCGCTGTAGTAGGAAATGCGCGATATGCCGCTATCTGCGGAGTTGATTTCGTCCGCGGCGATTTCCACAATCTCGTCATTGCGGTCAAATACGCAATAGAGCAGTTCCGGCTCCTCCCCTTCCGCGTCGGCGCGGTAATAAAATTCCACGCCCCGCGCCAAAGCGGAAGCGTCCAGCGTAACGCCGCCGCCAAGACGGTACAGCGTATCGTCAATACGCACATAGCCACGGTTCGCGCTTGCCGCGCGTAACAGGTCAAGCCCGCCTGCCGCAGTCACTTGCCCCCGCGCTTTATAAATCGAAAAATTTTCGCCGAGCAGGTTTTTGCCCCGCGCCACTTTGCTCTCCGCGTTGCCGCCGATGATGCCCGAAAGGACGGACAAATCAACACTCAACGCGTTGTAAAGCACGGTAAGGATGTCGCCCCTTGTCACATAGTCGCCTACCGTGACGTTTTTATAAATCCCCAACTGTGCCGCGACAGCGTCATAAGCAGTTTCCCCTGCGGCGCGTTTGTAGCCGAGCAGCGTTACCACCCCGCGCGACACTTCCGCAAGGCTTACGTTGTCATCGGGACGGAAGTATTTGCCCTCCCCCGCCATAATCCCGTGCGCGGCGGTGTTGTGAATCGCGTTCCGCGCCCAATGGGTTTGCGGTACGTCATAGAAAAACATCTGTCCGCTATCGATTTCCGTAAGGTTCGCCAGCCGCGCGAGTGCCGCCGCCAACTCCGCGCGGGTCATGGGTGCGCCAACGTCAAAGACGCCGTCCTCATACCCCGAAGCGAAGCCAAGCGCGGAAAGCACGTTCGCCGCCGTTTCGTACTTCGTGCCGTCGGTATCGGTAAAGCCGAACGCGGCGGCGGGGAAGCCGATGCCGAAAACAAGTGAACCTATGAGTAAAACGCTCCATAACGTTTTTTTCATTTTTTTCATTATCTGATCCCTCCCTTGTCCATCGCGGTCAGCAGTACCTTTGCCGCCTCCGCGCGGGTCGCGTTCCGCTTCGGCGCGAAGCCGCCCGCTTCGTCACCCGACAACACGCCGATCATGGTCAAATTTTCCACCGCTGTCACGGCGTAGTCCGCAATCGCGTCCGCGTCGTTAAACTGCGTAACCGCGCCTGTAAAATCGACGTTGCGCACGGTGAGCACACGCGCGATCAACACCGCCATATCCTCGCGGGTAATGTTTTGCCCAACGCCGAAGTTCGCGCCGTCTACGCCGTTGATCAGCCCCTCTTTATGCGCCGTCGCCACGTAATCCGCGTACCACGCGTCCTCCGAAACGTCGGCAAACGCCGCCGCGCCGGGTTTTAGGGTGTAACCGAACGCGGAAACAAGCATTTTAACAAATTCCTCCCGCGTGACGGTTCTGTCCGGCTCGAAGTTCTCCCCGCCCGTGCCGCCGATGATTTTCCGCGCCGCAAGCGTATCAATATAACTCCGCGCCCAATGGGTTTGCGGAACGTCGCGGAAACTGCCCCGCGCGGCTTCCTCCTCCGTCAGCGGAACAGGCGGTTCTCCGTCGCCCGGCGCGGCATACGCGGGGATCCCGCCCCCGCCGCCTCCGCCTCCGCCGCCGCTGCCTTTTTTATCCCCGCTCGGCGTAGTGACCGCGTATACCGTGAACGTCTTGACGGTCGTTTCACCGTGATATGTCACCGTTGCGGTCAGCGTCACCGCCAGCGTGCTTTTCGCGGAAGTGATTCTTTGATACGTGCCGTCGTCCGCGATTGCGGACGGCGTATCCGACCGCCAAGTGACGGTACTGCCGTAATAGCCCTCGCGCGGCAAGGTCATATTCGAGGAAACCGCGCCGCTTCCC
>JAIRSR010000241.1 GCA_031255355.1 Clostridiales bacterium | reverse complement strand
GCCGTGGGCGATTTCGTCCGCTACAGTCTGGACGCGAACAAGGAAATCAGCAACATAGAATTGGTGTATACCGATAACTCTTTCATCGATATAGTCAGCGCGGGCGTGTTCCGGCGAAGCGCTGCGGTGAAAAAGATGTTCGGCTCCCCGGGAGAGGGCGTGGAAATGGCGGCGCAAACCTACGCGGCGTTGTACCGCGTGGTCGGCAAGAGCGGGAATTTAATCGAGGCGCGGCAAATGGATAAACTTACGGAGGAATCGGAATATCATTTGGGCGCGATGTACAACGTGTACCGGGTGGATTTAGAGGACGTGAAAAACCCGGTCATCAAGGCGGGTCCGGGCGACGTTACCGCAGAGGACGTCAACGCGGAAAATTCCGTGGCTCTGATTTTCATGCAATGGGCGGAGCCGCGCTGCATCTTTGTACTGCGTAATTCGCCGTATGTAAATCAATAGGAGGGAACGCTATGATCTTCGACGGTTCCGCGCTTCGGGTTCCCGATTTGGCGTTTGCGCGAAACGGCAATGTTTCCCGCCGTCTATCGCGCCAAGGGGACGGCTTTGACGGCGGCGGCTGCGCGGTGCGCTTCACGCTGAACGCGGCGCGAAACGCAATGGAAATAAGCCTTACCGCAGACGGCGACGTCAGTTACATCATCGTACGCTTCCAAGGAAAATTCGCGGAACAGGCACTTTTTTACGGCGACGCGCTGGAACGGCTGTACGGCGACGGCGAATGGCGCGGCGCGATCCCCGAAAGGGTGATGCCGTGGTATTTTATGGCGGCGGCAAACGGCGCGACCGTCGGGTTCGGCGTTAAGACGCGCCCGAACGCGCTATGCTTTTGGCAAGCGGATTCTGACGGAATTACGCTATGGCTGGACGCGCGGTGCGGTACGTCGCCAAGTGTTTTCAAGGGGGAAACGCTTGCGCTTGCGGAGGTAACGGAGTTGCGCTCGATCCCGGGCGAAAATCCGTTCGCGTTTCACAAACGGTTTTGCGCCGCGATGTGTTCTGACCCGGTTTTGCCGAACGCCCCGGTTTACGGCATGAACAATTGGTACTACGCTTACGGAAACTCCTCTCATGAGGAAATCCTGCGGGACGGCGCGTTACTCGCGGAGTTGACGCAAGGGTTGAAACACCGCCCGTACATGGTAATCGACGACGGTTGGCAAGCGTATAGCGGGAAGTATGCCGCCGCAGGCGGACCGTATGACAGGGGGAACGAAAAATTCCCCGATATGCGGCGGCTCGCGGAGGAACTCAAGGCAAAGGACGTAAAGCCGGGGCTGTGGATTCGCCCGCTGCTCCGTCACGACGCGAACCTGCCCGACGATTGGTTTTTGCGCGGCGCGAAAGGGGTGTTGGACGTTACCGTCCCCGAAGCGCGGAAGCAAATCGGGGACGAAATACGCGGCATTACCGCCGGGTGGGGCTACGGCTTGGTCAAGATTGACTTCACAACCTATGACATTCTCGGCAAATACGCGCCGCAAATGGATTTTGGGTTATTTGACGGCGAACGCCGCTTCCGCGACACAACCAAAACCACCGCGCAAGCGGTGAAACTGCTCTATCAAACGCTGTCGGAAAACGCGGCGGGCGCGGTGCTGATTGGCTGCAATTGCATCGGGCATTTGAGCGCGGGTTACTTCCATGTACACAGAATCGGGGACGACACCAGCGGTCACAATTGGGAGCGGGTGCGGCGCATGGGGGTGAACGCTTTAGCGTTCCGTTTGGCGCAGCACAACACGTTTTTCGCGGTAGACGCGGACTGCGCGGGCGTTACGGAGCAAATCCCGTGGCAAAAAAACGCGGAATGGCTTCGGCTGTTGGCAAACAGCGGAACAACGCTATTTTGCTCTGTTTCTCCAAATTGCGCGGACGCGGAAAAAAAGGCGTTTTTGCGTAAGGCGTTCGCGGAAACCGCGCGGCAAGCGGGCGGGCAATCCGCCGCTTGCGAACCGTTGGATTGGCTGTATACGCGCTGTCCCTCAAAGTGGCGGCTAAGCGGCGAAACCGTCCGCTTTGACTTCCTTGAGGAGGGCGGCACGGCGTTTTTAGAATTTAATTAAGTAGGGAGGAAAGGCTTATGAAAAAAATTCTTGCTGCGTGGGCGGCGCTCGTGACGGCGGCGGGATTGGTCACCGCGTCGGCGGCGGCGGTACCCGCAACCGTTACGGCGGACAGCGATTGGGCGGGGAACGCGTCGTGGACGAACGCGTCCTTTGACGCGGAAACGAACCTTGTAGTAAACATAGACGGCGGGTATCAAGTCAAACTAAACGCGGCGGCGAACCAGTTGGAGCGGGCGAGCGGCACTTACAAGGCGGCGGCTTCGTCCGTGGTGATTCCCTCCGTCGTGAACGGCACCGAGATTAAAAATACCGGCGTTCGGATTTTCGGTGACAACAACGCGAACCTACGCTATGCCGTCGTATCAGAGGGGATTGAATTGTTGGGCGGCGCGGAGTTCCAAAACTGCCGCAATCTGGAGGGGGCGCGGCTGCCCTCCACCCTAAAAACGATTAAAAACAACGCGTTTGACGGCTGTTACGCCCTCGCTTCCCTCACCTTACCCGAGGGACTGTTGTCGTTGGAAAACACCGCCTTTAAGGACTGCCGCGCATTGACTTCCGTCACGATTCCCGCTTCTTTATCGACCGTCACGCGAGCTGCCTTTATGGGCTGTACCGGCCTTGAAAGCGTGATTTTCTGCGGCGTGACCAACGCGGAGGGGGTCGGCGTCGAAACGAACAATCAAGCGGCGTTTCAAAACACGCCTAATCTGAGAACCGTGATATTTTTAGGCGCGTCCGCGCCGGCGGTACTAAGCGGGTTCGGCACGGCGGGCGCGGATGATAACGTAACGGTCTATTACCCCGCCGACGGCGCGGGGTACGATTCTGCGGCGTTTCGCAACGCGTTCCGCGCGGGTACGGAATTTCACACGCTTGCCTCGGTAAGCGGCAAGCCGAACGTCGGCGCGGTGCTAAGCGGCACCTTCCCCGCAGGACAATCGGCGGTGTACTATTGGGAACGCGCGGAAACACCCGACTTCGCTGTTGCGGAGCGTATCGGCGAAGCGGCGGCGCTGCCGTCCGGCGGGATTGCGGAGTATACCGTCCAAGCGTCCGACCGCGACCGCTATCTGCGGTTTTGCGCCGAGGCATACGGCGAAACGTTCACAAGCGCGGCGACCGCGAAAATCGGGGCGTTTGACGTTACACTGTTGGTAAACGGTGCGGTCAACGGAACGCAATTTGACGCAAGCGGCACGGAGGGTTGGGGCGCGGGGTGCAGAGTGTATAACGCGTCTGCCGAAAGCGTAAATATCTGCCTTGTTTCGGCGTGGTACAGCGAAAACCGCTTGGTAGACGTTGTTACCGACACGTTCACGTCCCTCCCGGGCGCGGGA
>JAIRSR010000235.1 GCA_031255355.1 Clostridiales bacterium | reverse complement strand
GGTACGGAGTAACTGCCCCATTGCGGCGATACCGTCACTTTCCCCGCCGCGCCGTCGTTTTGAATGAACGAAAAAATCTTTTCCGCCGCCATTTCAACGTGCAGAGGGTTGTTGTCGTTGCGGGTGAAGTTTATCGCCGTCGGTCTGCCCTTGTAGTAGGTTAATAACGCCGTTTTCGCGCGTTCGTAATCGCCGTTTTTGCTATGCGCCAAAACGCCGCCCAACGCCCCGTCGTATTGCAGGACGGGGGGGATCACCCATTCCGTACCGTCCCACATGCCAAAGAATTTTTGATCTGTCAAAATCCGACACCTCCTACGGCTATAATCACAACGGTAATGATCAGCGCGGCGATTACGGTAAGCACCGCGCCCGCCTTTGCCATATCGCCTACAGTAAAGTACCCCGCCGCGTGCGGAATGATATTCACCGGCGTGGACGTTACCAAGAGAAACGCCATCGACGAGGTAAGCGCCGCCGGAATCACCATAGAAAACGCGTCCGTACCCGCGTTCCGCGCCAACGCGATAAGTATGGGAATGACAATCGTTCCCGTCACGGTGTTGCTTGTCAGCGCGATTTTCAAAACCGACACGCCAAGGATTACCATAAGCGTCCGCGCGAACAGCGGCAAATCACCCGCCCCGCCGAGGAGCGACGCCGACAGCCACGCCGCCGCGCCCGTGTCATACAGCGTCTTGCCGAGGGAAATCCCGCAAAGGATGAGGATAATCCCGCTCCACGAAATATCCCGTTCCACCTGCCGCCACTTGATGCTACTGACTTTCGGCAAAAAGAAAACGGCGTTTGTGAGCAAAATCGGCATACTAATCGGTATTTCCAACCCGCTGATCCGTTCCAACAAAGGCGTAGCCAGCCACAGCGCGGCAGTCAGCAACAGCGCGAATACCGCGAGTTTTTCCTCTTTCCGCATAGGCGGCAAGTTGCGGTATTCCTCTTTTAGTTCCTCCGAACTTTTCGACAGGCGTTTGACTTCCGGCTTAAAAAAGAACATCAGTACACCCCACGTCGGCAAAATCAGGAGCAACGCCGCAGGTATGCCGTAGGACATCCACCGCAAAAAACTAACGTCTATCCCCGCCATATCCTTCAAAAAGCCTATAGCGAGAGGGTTAGTGCCGCTTCCCGCCGGGGTTCCCATGCCGCCGGCGACACAGCCCCACGCCGTCGCGATCATCAGACCCTTGCCGAAGTTGCTCCCCGGGCGCGTCTTTTCCTGTTCCAAAATATCCTTTGCCAACGGCGTAAGTATCGCTACCGCCGCGATTTCACTAATCCACATGGACAGCAACGCGCCCGTGAGGATAAAGCCGAGGATAATCAAACTGACGCGGTTGCCGGTGCGCGATATGATAAACGCCGAAACGCGCTTGCCCAAGCCGGAACGCGTGATAAACGCGGATAGCACCAACACGCCTACAAAAAAGATAAAAATATCGTTCCCGAAGCCCGCCGCCACAATATGCTGAAAGGTATCCGCGCGGAACACCGCCATCAGAAAAAGTGACAAAAGCCCTGTGATGTGAAAGGGCAACGCCTCTGTAATCCAAAGAATCAGCGCGAACAGCAAAACGCCGAGTGCCGTCCGTCCCGCGTCGGCAAGCGACGGCAAAGGCGCAAGCATGACCGCCGCCGCCGCAAGCGCGGCGATTCCTATCCAAACCCACTTCCTCGCTTCCGCTGTCACAATACCGTCTCCCGCAAGCAACGCAGTTTGCGTTCATTGTGTACCGCGCCGCCGCCCTCGTGTCCGTTAAAGGGGTAAATTTCTACGCTTTTTTCGCTCTGTATCCTGTTATACGTGGCAAAATACAACTTCGCGGGGCAAACGTTGTCTTTCAGCGCAACCGAGGCGAAAACCTTGCAGTTGATTTGATGCGCCATGTTCATCGTGTCAAAATAACTGAGCGTTTCCAACGCTTTGCCGGCGCGGTCGGGATACAGCATCAAATACCGCGTCACCGCGCCCAACGCGCCATGCTCTCCCTCTACTCTTTTGGTAAGATCGCTGTTGCCCGGAACGTCCGGCATCGCCAAAACGGGGCGATCGTCCAACGCGCTCACCGCCATAGTCAACGCGCCGCCTTGACTGCCGCCCTCCAATACGATCGCGCCGCCGTCCACCTCCGGCATCGCGCGGGCGAAGTCGATCGCTTTCAGGCAATCCATGTATACGGCGCGGAAGTAATACTCCTCTTTGTCCAAAATCCCCTTACAAACAACATTTTGCGTGTGTCCTCCCGAATACTTCGCGCAATTGCCCGTACTTCCGCTCTGCTCCCGCACGTCAACGGACAGCACGGCGGTTCCCGCCAGAATCCATTGCGCGAAATCGGCGGGCACGCCCCTGTTGCCGCCGAAGCCGTGGTAATGAATCAAACAGGGGAATGTTTCCCGCTCCGCAAACGCGGGAACCATGTACAGCCCGTGTATCGGCGTTTCGTCAAAACCGTTGTAGGTAATGTCGTATACCTTGACATGCGGGCTGGGAAAATCGCGGCTTTGCCGTTTCGGATTGAGCGGAACGCCGTAAGCCGTCTGTTTGGTACGCGCCCAAAACGCGTCGAAATCCTCCCGCTTGGTCAGCGGCGGCAGGTATTCCCGCAACGCCTGCTCCGCTTCTCTCAAATACTGAAATTCCATATTGCACTCCCCCTTTTGCTTGTGTCAGCAGATTCTAAATCACAATCTCCACATATGTATTGGCGTACCGCTTTTTTTCATCAACGCTTCCATGTAAAAATAATCGCCGAAAATCGCGCTCCACTGCCGCACTAACGGCGTTCCGTCGGGGGAAACGCCGCCGCAGTAGCATTTTTCCAACAACGCTTCCGCGCCGTCGTCAAACACGCGCGAGTGGTTTTGGATCAGAGAAAGCAGCATAGCGTCCGCCGCCTTTACGTACGCCGCCGCTTTTTCCGCCGATACAACGCCGCTCAAATCATACAACGCGCTTGCGGCAATCGCCGCCGCCGAGGTGTCAATCGCATCCGGATAGGGTGCGCCCCCGGGCAACTTGAAATCCCACTTCGGCATATTATTTTCGTCTAACCGCGCGATAAAATAATCCGCAAGCGTCTCCGCCGTCCGCAAAAAGCGCGTATCCGATGTATGGAAATAGGCAAGGTAAAAGCCGTAGATCCCCCAACTCTGCCCGCGCGACCAACAGGAATCGTCACTGAAGCCGCCCTCCGTTTCACCGCGCAAGGGCTTGCCCGTCACGCAATCAAAATCAAAGGTGTGAAAGGTAGAGCCGTCCGCGCGAACGACGTTCAGCGTCGCCTCCGCGTGGCGGTGCGCCGCCGTCCGCATGGCGTCGTTACCGCTCATTTGCGCCGCGCAGAACAACAGCGGCAGGTTCAACTGGCAGTCGATGATAAGTTTCCCCGCACGGTACGGGTCAATGAGTTTCCCCCACGCCCGAAGAAATCCGCCGCGCGGGTCGTAGCGGTGCATAAGCGTCTCTGCCGCAGATACCGCCATTTTCGCGTAGCGGCAATCGTTCGTCAATCGGTAAGCGTCCAGCGCGTACAGTTGATACAAAAACCCCAAATCATGGTCTTTCCAACCGAAGTCCAGCCTGTTTTGGTAAAACGGCAAAAGCCCCTCCAGATAGTCGCTGTACTTTGCTTCCCCCGTCAACGCCCCCGCCATAACGACCATACCCGTCCAAAATGAGGCGGTCCAATCGCCGTCCGCGCTAAGGTGATCGCTGTACCGCGCGGTTTCACTGATACACGGCGTTTTATCGCGGTACAAAAGCATATTTTTATCAATTTTGGCAATCACGCCGTTGCGTTCCTTTTGCGCGAGTTGACGCAGCATACACTTTCCCTCCTTATCTGATGAACAGCGGAATTTCCATGAGGTCAAATTCCTTTTCGAGCCAGCCCGGGCTGTAACGCTCCCCCGTGCGGTAATCCCGCCACTGTCCGTCGGGGATATAAACGCGCCGCCTGTCACTTTCGGCGGTAAGCGGCGCCGCCATAAGCCTGTCGCCGATGAAAAATTGGTCGTCAATGTCATACGTTTCCGCGTCCTCGGGATACTCCAGAACCAACGGACGAAACGGCGGGATCCCCTCCTCCGCG